>JAYQOO010000003.1:0-91160 GCA_038144855.1 Acidimicrobiia bacterium
GGACTGATCTACTCGGCGGCGCTGCTGGCGATGCGGGGTCGCCACCACGGCGGCCGTTGGCTGCTGGCCTCCGGGGTGTGCCTGGTGTTCGGCGTGTTCACGCGCCTCAACAATCTGCCGTTTGCCATGGCAGTGGCCGCCTTCTGCCTGCCGCTCCGGCAGCCCGCTGCCTTGTGGTGGCAGTGGCGCACATGGTGGCGGCGTCATTCACCCCGAGTGCTCTGGGGCACAGTCGCGGCGGTCGTGTGCGCCATCCTGTTGTTCAGTGCCCGTACTTACTACTACACCGGTGACCTTAACCCCTTGTCGGGCACCCAAGCTAGCGCGCGTTCGGTCTGGCAGTCATCCGATGAGGGTGAATCGCCGATCGAGAATGCCGCGAACAGCGTGTTGCTGGTGATCACCATGAGCGACCCGCCGCGGCTCGATCCGCGCGGCCTCCCGCTGATGCTCGCGATCGCCGGGTCGGTGCTGGCCCTTGCCGGCGTGGGGCGCTTTCGCCAGTTGCCTCTCAACGTCGTGCTGTTCTGCCTGGCGAGCATTGCCGGCGCGTTCGTCGCGCGGGGGAGCGCGTATCCCGGACGATTCTCCATTCACATGGTGCCGGTGGCCGCCGCACTGACGGTGTGCATTGCCGCACTGTTCTGGCCAAAGGCGGCACGACGGTGAAGTATCGGGCCGACATTGACGGGCTGCGTGCCATCGCGGTGCTTGCGGTGGTGGCGTTCCACGCGTTTCCCGACTGGGTGCCTGGCGGGTTCGTGGGTGTTGATCTCTTCTTCGTGATTTCGGGCTACTTGATATCCGGCATCATCTTCCACGCGCTCGAGCGCGGCGATTTCTCGTTCGTCGATTTTTACGGGCGGCGGGTGCGCCGCATTTTTCCCGCGCTGGTGATCGTCCTGATCGGCGTGTATGTGGCAGGGTGGTTCCTGCTGTTCGCGGATCGCTTCGCGGAACTTGGCAAGCACACCGCCGGCGGCGCGGGCTTCGTCGCCAATTTCGTGCTGTGGCGCGAGGCCGGCTACTTCGATGGCGCCTCAGACACCAAGCCGCTGCTGCACCTGTGGTCGCTTGGCGTCGAGGAGCAGTTCTACCTGCTGTGGCCCGTCCTCGCCTGGATGGCCTGGAAACGCCGCTTCGATCTGCTCGCTTTGACGCTGGTGGTGTGGACCGCGTCGATGTACTTCAACCTCGATCGCATCCGCCGGGATCTGGTCGGCACGTTCTACGCCCCGCATACGCGCTTCTGGGAGTTGATGAGCGGCGCCGCCTTGGCCTACGCTGCGCTGCCACGATCGCAGTGGCGCGTCACGACGTGGCTCATCGATCACTACCGGATGATGTTGCAGTCGCCGCTGGTGCGTCTGGCCGCGAGCCTGTCCGGCGCTGTCTTGATCGTCTTCAGCGTCGTCGCGATCGATCAGTCACGGCATTTCCCAGGACGCTGGGCCGTGCTGCCGGTAGCGGGTGCGGCGTTGTTGATTGCCGCCGGGCCCGACAGTCTGATCAACCGCCGCGTGCTCTCGCTGCGACTGGTCGTCGGCATTGGCCTCATCAGCTATCCGCTGTATCTCTGGCACTGGCCGTTGTTGTCGATGTTGCGGCTGATGGCCGGCGAAACGCCGCCCGCGTGGGTTCGAACCGCGGCGGTCGGCGCGTCCTTCGTGCTGGCGTGGCTGACCTACCGCGTGATCGAGCGGCCGATCCGGTTGGGCCCGCGGCGGGAGTGGATCGTGCCGGCGCTCTGCCTCTTGCTGGCCGCTGTCGGCGGGGCCGGCTACTACACCTATCAACACGACGGGCTGTGGGACCGCGCCGTGAACCGCACCGACAAGTCGGCGTTTTCGGCGTACTACCAGGCCATGCGTCGCACTGGCATCACCGTGCCGTACCGGCTCGAGTGCGACTTCATGGCGCCGGTGACCGACACCGTCAGGGACGAGATCGCGCCAGGCTGCACGACGCCAGGACGGAACGGCACCTGGTTCCTGTGGGGAGACTCCCACGCGCAGGCGTTGTCGCCGGCGGTCACTTCGCTGTTGCCGGACGGTGTCGCCCTCGCCCAGGTTGCGACATCATCCTGCCGCCCGAGCCTGGGCGGCACCGACCTGCATGTCCCCGGCGGACGCTGTGACCGCGCCAACAGCTACGCGCTCGAGAAGATTCGCGAGCTGCGGCCGCGCGTGCTGATCCTGGCGCAGAACGGCGACCATTCGCAGACCGACTGGGAAGCGCTGGCGCTGAAGGTGCGCGAACTCGGCGTGGGCCAGGTGGTCGTCGTCGGTCCGGTGCCGATGTGGTCTCCGTCACTGCCCGAGGTCTACATCAACCGCTATTGGGGCTCCGGCGCCGACCGCGCATCCTACGGACTGGTTCCTGGGCGCGCTGAAGACGATGCGCTGATGCGCACACGTTACGAGCGCTCCAGCGCGCTAACCTACGTGTCGATCATGAATCGCGTGTGCAACGATGCGGGATGCCTGGCGGTTGTCCCCGGCAGCAATCCGCCCGAGCTCATGACTTTTGACGCCTCGCACCTTACGCCGCTCGGTTCGCGCTTCGTGGGCGACCAGGTGCTGCGCTCGGTTCTCCCCACGCAGTGACGGCGTCCCGCGGTGACTGCTGATTACTGCGCGTAGACGTTAAGGATCGGCCGACCGACGCGGTCACGTGCGGTAAACAGCGCACCGGATTGATCCTCTGGCAGCGTGCCGCCTTCGAACGATACGAGATAGCTCCGCTCTGGTGAGGGCACCGCGCGTGGCACCGCGCCGGCGGGATGAGTGCCGCCGGGCATGTTCGAGCCTGGCACGACGTCGACGTGGATGCGCCCGTTGGCGCCGGCGAGATAGCGGAGCGTCCAGTAGATCCACCAGCCGTCGGCCACCACTCGCACCGATCCTGCGCCGCGGCTATCCGCTTCGATGAATGCCAGCGCCGCACGCTTCGGCTCCACGCTGCCGGTCCGATACGTGGTCATGGCATCGCCGCCGCGGGTGTAGAGCGGCACGAAATAGCCGCCAATCGTCATCGCCACCATCAGAGCCGTGGTGGCGGCCGTCGCGGCCTTCGCCACGCCTGGTCGCCGTGCCCAGGCGGCGTCAATCCCAAGCGAGAGCGCCAGCACCATCGGCACGAGCATGAAGACGCCGTACCGTTCTGCGGTGGGCGTCAGTGCCACATCCATTGCGACCACATGGAAACCGGCAAAAGCGATCAACATGCCGACGAGCAGCCACGGTGCATACCGGTGTGCGCGAAGCACTGGCCAGCCGATGGCACACGTCAGCAGCGCGATAACGGCTATGAACACGTTCGCGCTGAGCGAGGCCGTTGCGGGTAGTGGACCGGAAATGTGCAACACAGTCGAAACACCGCTCAGCAGGTTGACGAATCCCCACGCGCGATTGGCCCACAGGCTTGGCGACGTGACGCGGTCGATGACCATGCTGATCGACGGCAGCGAGGTGTTCGGATTGCCGGCGACCCGAAAGGCTGCCCAGGCGGCGACAGGCACCATCGCGACGCATGCGACGATCGCCACGACCTTCAGCCGCGCGCGCGTGACGTCACTGCAGGCCCGCCATCGATCGAGGCCGTGTGGCGCCCACGCGGCCGCGACAATGGGGAAGGCGAACACGTTGGTTGGGTGGACGGACCACGCAGCCACGCAGGCGAGGGCCGACAGCCACGGTCGATCCAGCATGGCGCAACCAATCGCGAGCAGCGTCACGAGCGGCGTCCCGCTCGGATCCCATCCGAGGCGCGCGTACGCCACGGCCGTTGGGGAGACGGCGAGCAGCAGCGTCGCGATCAGCGCCGGCCGTTCACCCAGCGACCGGCGCAGCAGCGGGTAGGCGAGTGCCACGGCAAGAAGCCCCAGCACCACTTCTGGTACCCGCAACACCGTGGCGGACGGCTCGAAGATCGTCGACAACGCGAGCAGTTGCCCCGAGTAGAGCGGGCTTAGGGGGTTGCCAATCCCGGTGTGCCAGAACGGCGTGCCGCCACCCAGCAACTCTTGCACGTTGACGCCGTACCACGCCTCGTCGCCGTTGATGCCGGGCAGCCATTCAAGGAAGAGTGTGCGTGCCAGCGCAGCCACGGCGACGATCGCCACCACAGTGGAGGCCGCCGCTCGGGGCCGATCAGCGATCTGCATCGCCTCGGCCCAGCGCCGCGACGAGCACAACGGCGATGAACGCGAACATCAGCGGCTGCACGGTCACCGTGTAGCGCATGTTGGTCAGCACGAAGCAGATCGTCAGCGGCACGTAGACAATCGGCACCAGGAACAGCAGCAGGCCACGGTGCCGGCGGTAGGCAATGACCGCCCCGGAAATGAAGAGCGCCAGGTAGGCGATGGACAACGCCGTGCCGGCGCCGTAGATCAGCCCGCTCCAGCGGAACTGCTGTGAGGTCGACAGGTCGTCCGTCCCTCGCACGACGAACAGGCGCACGGCGCGATACGCCGACGCCGCGACAAACGCCACCGGATCGCGCCAGATGTTGTCGGCCGCCAGCGTCAGGTAGCGCTCCATCATGTGCGTTTCGGACAGGTAGAACGGGCTGTTGAAGACCGCCTCTGGCGCGGGCGAACACGCGCCGGCGGGGGTTGGCCCGAGCGACGTGAACGTGCGGCTTCTTGCAAACACCGCGGGCGCCGTTTCGCCGTCGAGTGACAGCTCAATGCCGGTCTGCGTCCCGTTGAAGTCACGGGGCACAGTCAGCCACGAGTCATCCGGAAAGCGCAGTGTCACTGCGGCATCCGTGGCCTCGATCCGCACCGTCCGCCCGGGCGTCCGCGCCAGTAGTTCCTCTGACGTGGCCTGCACCATGGCGATCACGTCCGCCTCGTCGACGGCGCCATTGCGAACCAGGTCGAGCTTGTCGGCCCACGGGAGCGATTCTTTCCACGCGATGTGGCGAAGCGAGCGAATCACATCGAACACATCGAGTACGTCGCCGTGGCGATCGAGATCGCCCAGGTGGTCGTCGGAAATGAAGGCCACTGACGGATTGCTCGCGCCGTTGAACGGTGTCGACGAACTGCCGGCCGGCCCTGTCTGCTCGAAGTAGTAATAGAGCGTCGTGTGGTTCGGTTGTGCCGGCACTTCGTAGCGCGGTGAGGTTCGTTCGCTACCCTCCGCCGGCGGCACGGTTCGTCGCTCGCTGTCCCTGTCCGTCCAGAAGATCAGTTGCGTGAGGGCTGCCGCGTCGCCAGAGCAGTTGCGATAGACGCTGCGAATGTCGATCGGCCTCTGCCAGAGGCTGGTGTACTGGAACGGGGCAGACGCAAAGTGCGTGCGTGGATTGTGCGCGCGGCTCTCGAGGTACGGTCCCACCTGCAACGTCCCGTACCAGAGCTGAATGCCGCCGTGGGTGCTGGTGGGCAGGAACCGGCCAGTGAGCTGATAGTTGCGAACGATCCACGGCATTTGCAACGCCGCGACGATCACCCCGAACATGGCCAGGTGCCCCACGCGCTTCATGCTGCGCGGCGGCACCGCGGCCAGCACCACCATGATCAGGCCCGGGAGCAAGACTAGGTTGGGCCGGAACTGCGGAACGATGCCGAAGCAGAGCCCGGCCAGCGCAAACGCGCCAGGCTGCTGGGTGCGGACGCCTCGGGCCAGGCACAGCAGACCGGCGAGAAACAGCACCGTGCACAGCGCGTCTGACGACTGCGTGGATGCGTAGATGGTGTTGAAGGAGAACAGTCCGGCGATTGCTGCCGACATCGCCGCCACACGCGTGCCGGCGAGCGGCGCGACGAGCCGGTAGAGCAGCAGCGGCACGAGGGCGTTGACGGTGGCCTGCACCACCAGCGGCAGCCAGATGCGATCGCCGAAGAAGCGATAGAAGAAGGCGGCGTAGTAGGCGTAGCCCCACGGCACGTCGGTCGTGGGGAACGGCTCGCCGCGCGCCAGCGCCTTCGCCAGCTCGTGGTAGGAGTCGATGCCCTGCCACGACCATGGGTGCGGCGCCCAAATGAAGATGAAGAAGTAGCCGAGCGCCAGCGTCGCGGCCATCGCCGCGCGCACGACATATGGTGAGTCCAGGATCCTGACGATCGCTCGCAAACGCTGATGTACTATACATGCAGCGGCACTCGAGCCGCAGTATCATGCCAGCGCTGATGCGCGCCTTTCGCAAGTTCCTCATCGTCACCATCCCCGCCATGCTGGTCGCCGCTGTCTGCTCGATGGCCGCGGTCGAGGTCTGGGTGCGGGCGCGGTGGGACGATCGCCGCGGCACGCCGGGCTTCTACATCAGCGATCCCGAACTGGGGCAGCGCCTCGCCCCCGGATATGACGGCTGGTTTGCCGGTGTGCCGGTGCACATCAACGCGCTGGGGTTCCGCGACGTCCGTGACTACGCCGTCGCCAAGCCGCCGGGCACGTTCCGCATCCTGGTGCTCGGCGATTCGGTGACCTTTGGCCACGGCGCGTTGTCGGACACCACCTATCCCTATCTTCTCGAACAGCGCCTCAAGCAATGGCGACCGGAGACCAACTGGGAGGTCTGGAATCTCGGTGTGCCCGGATACAACACCACTCAGGAGTTGAAGTATCTGGAACGCGTCGGCCCGGCGTATCAGCCGGACCTGGTCGTCGTGGGGTTCTATGAGAACGACCTGGCGGACAACGACGTGCCGACCGATGCGACGCTGCGCCGCCGGATCGTGAGCGGCGTGCAAGGATCGATGCAGCGCTGGTTGTATTCCTACGAGCTCTACAAACGAATCGCGCTCACCGCCCGGTGGCAGTGGTTCACGAACACTCCTGACCGGCAGCGTATCGAAGCGCTGGCCGGTGAGGAAGCGCTTACCGCACAGCCGGGTGACCGCAGCATGGAAGCGTCCCAGCGCCTCACCGAGGTCGATCGATTCGACGATGCGGAAACGTTTCGATGCCTCGACCTGGAGAAGCATCCCAATCGCAGCGACCGGCTGAGCACGCACCTCAATGCCGACACGCCGTCGATCGTCGCTTGGCGGCGCTCGGTCGCCGAACTACAGCGTTTGCATCGCGAGGGTCGCTACCGCATTGCGTTCTTCATCAACATGGCGCCGAACATCTGCCCGGACGACGATCGTTTCGTCGATGCCGGCGCGTTTGAAGACGAGGCGGCGCTGTCCGTCATTCTCGGTCAGGACACACCAGTGGGCAGCAGCCTGCGTGCCTACATGCCGTATCGGCCGTCGCAGATGCCAGGTGCCAGTGGGCACTCCAGCGGCAATGCGAATCGCGTGAAGGCGGATGCGTTGTTCGAGTTCCTGGCTGGCGGCGTGCTGCTGCAATCAGGCGCGCGCTGAGCGGCCGGCCACCGCGGCGGTCACGGCCGAGAAGACCTCATCGACGCCGATGGCCTGCATGCAGACGTTGTTGCGGCACGGCGACAGCCGATGATTGAACACGCTGACGCACGGGCTGCACGCCAGTTCCTTCCAGATGATCGTCGTGTCCGGCGCCAGCGATCCAAACAGCCGCGGCGTTTCCGGTCCGAATAACACCACGGTGTGCACCGGGGTCAGCGACGCAAAG
The DNA here is from genome assembly GCA_038144855.1 of Acidimicrobiia bacterium. Taxonomy (GTDB): domain Bacteria; phylum Acidobacteriota; class Vicinamibacteria; order Vicinamibacterales; family UBA2999; genus 12-FULL-67-14b. The sequence goes on from JAYQOO010000003.1 coordinate 7,551, forward strand.
TGGGCAGGGCCGCTGTCGTTGGTCACCAGTACGTCGGCGACCGTGTACAGCGTGAGCAGTTCGCGCAATGTGGTGCGGCCCGCGAACGACACGGCACGCTCGGTGCCGATTTCGCGGCAGATCTGTTCCGCGGCGGCCTGTTCGGCCGGTGCGCCGGTGACGCCAATGCGCGCGTCCGGATAGTGGGCGAGGATGCGCTTCGACAGGTCGACGAACCGTTGACGATCCCACTTTCGCAGCGGCAGCAGATCACTGGCGTTGGGATTGATCAACACGATCGGGCGAGCGCCGCCGTTCTCTGTCAGGCCAAGCTGCGCGCGTACCGCCGCCAGTTCCGCCGAGGATGGCTCGAAGCGGAAGCTTGACGTCCGTGTCGCCGCCAGGTTGCTCAGAGGGAACTTCAGCAGTGGTTCGTCGACCGGTTCCAGGAACGCCGCCTCGGCCAGCAACGCGTACTGCCGCGCAATGTGCACGTGCGGTTGGTACTGGATGCGGTGAGTCATCAAGTCGCCGCGGTACGGCAGTTCGCCCGTGAAGCGGTGCAGGCCAACGCGAGTGCTGGCCCCCGAGAGCGCCGCAAAGATCGCCGAGGCTCGCGAGAAGAACTCCATGTCGATCACGGTGTCGACGCCTTGCGTTCGCATGGTCAGGAGCGCGCGGACGAAGTCGATGGCGAACGTGCGGAGCTGACGGTCCCTGAGGATCAGCACGTTCCGCGGCGGAACGATGTTCAGCAGGTCGAGAATGGCCCGGTTGCTCTCGAACACGCAGAAGTAGAGGTTGTCGCGTCCGACCCGTGCCGCCGCCCGCCCAATCGCGTCCTGCGCCAGCACGGTGGCGCCCTGTTCGATGAACTTGAGGAACAGGATCCGCTGCGGCGGCCGCTGGCGCGACGGCAACAGACCACGCAGCACGGACAATGCCGCGCAGGCGGGGACGCCGAGCCAGTAATCCAGAAAGCGAATCGTGTCGGTCCGCATTTACGACTTCAGACGGCTCACGGCGCGGCAGCCTCGGTCGACCAGATGGCGGCCACGCGCTCGCCAATCGCGAGCGACGAGGTCAACCCGGGCGAGTCGATACCAGACGCCTGGATGACGCGCGGATTGTGCGTGTCGCGCTGGATCAGGAAATCGGCGAACTTCGCGTCGGGCCCATGCAGCTTGGCGCGGATGCCGCTGCCGCCCGGCTGCAGATCGGCGAGCGTCACCCACGGCAACAGGTGTTGCGCAGGCTCGACGAAGTCCTCGAGTGGAATTCGTCCGCCTTCGTAATCGTCCTTCGACTCCTGGTAATGAATCGTGGGTCCCAGCGTCACCGAACCCCACGTGGTCTTCGCCAGGTGGACGCCGAGTCCTGCTCCAGACGCGTGGGGCAGCGGATACACGAGCCCGTTCACCATGTGGCGCCGCGACGGTGCCAACTCCGCGTACTCGCCGCGGCAGGGGTAAATGTGGAAGGGCATGCCACCCAGTTGCGCTGACACCGTGTCGGCGTACAGTCCAGCGGCATTGACCACGGTCGCGGCGCGAAACCGTTCGTGCGGGGTGGCGAGTTCCATGCCATCGGCGAGCATGTCCGCCCCGACCAGCGGGCTGCCGACCAGCATGGCCAAATCCGCTGCCTTGCACAAATGCTCCAATGCCTTGACGTACGCCTCCGCCTCGACGATGCCGGTGTCGGGTGACCAGAGCGCGGCATGGGCCCGCACGTTCGGCTCCTTCGCGCGAATGAAGTCGGCGTCGACGGGCACCGTCGTGACCCCGTTGGTGGCGGCGCGCTGGTGCAGGGGCATCAGCTCACGGGCGTCGACGTCATCGCCGGCGATGATCAGCTTCCCGCAGCGCGCGTGCGGCACGGCGTGCTGTTCGCAAAAGCGATAGAGCCGGTCTCGACCCTCGACGCACAGAATCGCCTTCAGCGAGCCCTGCGGATAGTAAATGCCGGCGTGAATGACGCCGCTATTGTGGGTGCTGGTCGCCCGGCCGGGCTTGCTTTCCCGCTCCAGAAGTGCGACCGATGCGCCGCGACTGGCAAGTGCCAGCGCCGACGCCAGACCGGTTACGCCGCCGCCGATCACGGCGACATCCACGTGCTCCATGCTGCGTCCACTATAATGCGACGGCGCGCATGATTGAGCGGATCGAAATCCTGTTCGCCATCGAGCGCGAACCTCGCGAACCTTGGATTGCGCGCTTGTGGATGGCCGGCCTGTTCGCTGCAGGCCTTGTTGGCTGGGCGTACGTCGTCGGGTGGGGGCTCACGCCACTCGATTTTCACGACTGGACCGACATCAACTTCCCGCGGTTGTTGTTCCTGCAGAATGCCTTGCGCGGCGGCGAGTGGCCCTTGCACATGGCGGGCTCGGCGTCGCTGCATGGCGTGACCGACCGGTTCCTCACGCTGCCGGACGTCATCACGTCCCCACAATCGCTGTTGCTCCTGGTCCTCCCGATCCAGACCTTCGCCGTCGTCGACGTGTTGCTGCACTATGCCGTCGGCTTTTGGGGACTGGTCGTACTCCGGCGCCAGCTTGAATGGTCGCTGGCCGTGTTCGCCCTTGCGGCCCTGCTGTTCCTGTTCAACGGACACATCCTGGCGCACTACGGCGTTGGCCAATTTACGTGGGGGTCGTACTTCCTGTTTCCACTCCTTGCCGGCTTCTTGATGCGGTTCCTCGACGGCGACGACAGTTGGACGTTGCTGGCGAAATTTGCCGGCGTGATGTTCTACATCGTGCTTGCCGGCGGCCAGCATCATTTCACCTGGATACTGCTGCTGCTGACGTTGATGCTGCCGTTTTGTTGGCAGCGCAAAGGGTGGCTGATTGGCGCCGTGGCGGCATCCGGGCTGTTAAGCGCGGTTCGTCTGTTGCCCCCGGTGCTCGAGCTACAAGCGTTTCGCGGGGCGGGGCTGGTCGATGATGTGGTTGGCTATCCGTCGTTGTGGCATCTGCTGATGTCACTGGTGGTGCTGCGGCGCGAGACCGCCACCTTTAACGCGGCGTTGCCGGGGAATCTCTGGTTCTTCGACAGTGGCTTTTACGAATTCAACGCGTATGTCGGCGTGGCCGGATTTGTGGTGCTGGTCGTCGGTGTGGTGCGGTGGCTTCGGGACGCCTCGCCGCGCTATGCCGCGCTGATTGTGCCCGTGTTCCTTATGACCGCACTGTCGATCGGCAGCGCCTACCGGATTGTTCGCGCAACGGGCATTCCGCTGCTGGAAGGCGAGCGATACACCTCTCGGCTGTTCAGCGTGCCGCTGTTCTTCCTGATGGTGATGGCCGCGTCCGCCATTGATCGCTGGTTGAAGTCCGCCGCGGTGTCGGCGTGGCACCGTGCGCTCGCACTGGTGACGCTCGCGTTCGTCGCCATCGATATCGGTGGCAGCGTGAGACTGTGGCGTCCCGCCATCTCCTCCAGCCTGTTTGGCCGGAGCCAGTTTGATGCCGCGGCTTCAGCCGTGGTTCAACGACCCGACGGCGCGTACCTGGCCGTGGTGCTGGCCGGAGCGCTGATCAGCACCGTGACCGCGGCTGTCCTGCTGGTGATGGCTTATCGCGAACGTCGAGCCACGCCGGCCCAAAGTTCGTAGACCGCGATTGCCGCATACGGGACCCACATCGTGTGAACGGGCAGGATCAGCCGTTCGCCCTTTGGATAGACCACCGCGATGACCAGGAATTGTGTCAGCGCGACCAGCATCGCCATCGACGCAGGCACGGTCAGGCGGCCCTGTCGCCACAGCCACCAGAACCCCGCCGCGGCACCGAGCCAGGTCGCGATGTACACAGGCGAGTATCCCCAACCCGGCGCGTACGGTTCGTAGACGCCAAGCACGAACAGCGCCTTCCGGCCCATGTTGCCCGCGAAGCGGCCCGGAGCGGCGATCGCATACTCAATGACGTCAATTGTGTGGACGCTGACTCCGAGCCGCTGGTAGATCGCCATTCGTGGGGCCGGGTTGAGGACGACGTCGCCAGGCGGTTCGTTGCCGCCGCGAAGCGTGATGCCAAACTCAGTCGAGGCCGGCACGAAACGGTGACTGACGATGGCGTTGCGCACGGTGATGAGGGAGAACACGGCGAAGGTGATCCCGATCAGCACCGTGAGCACGCGCGCACGTTGACCTCGCCGCAGATGCACGAACAGCGCGATCCAGAGAAGCGCCCACGCGAGCATGGCCGTGGAGCGGGTAATCGCCGTGACGCCCGCAAGGAGACCGGCACGAGCCGCCGTCACCGTGTCTTGCCGTTGGGCGGCATCCACGATCGCAAGCACCGACAGCGCCATCAATGGCACGTACAACGCCTCGCTCAACAGATCCGCGGAAATCGGCGCCATCTTCCAGTAGACGAACGCGGAGGACACCGCCAGGCCCGCCGCCCAGAGGCGCTGGCCTCTGATACGCATGGCCACGAGTGTGAGCGTCACCGCCGTGACGGCAACGAGCAGGCGCTGCACCAGCAGCGCGCCGTAGAACGACTCGCCGAACAGCGCGTGAGAGGCGGCGAGGAAATAGGGATAGAAGGCCTGGAAGTAAAACGGCTCACCCTGGCCCAGCGGCAGCCCGCCGTTCATCAGGATGCCGTTGAGCAGAATGTCGCGGGCGTAACCTTCGTAGACCATGGTGTCGTCGCCCGCCGTCATGATGCGAAGGCGATCGGCCCACGGCCAGGCAAAGCGCACGGCTTCGATTGCCGCGACGGCCATGAACAAGGTCAGCGCCGGCTCCGCCGCCGGGAGACGGCGCTGCCACAGCTCTCCGACCCGGCGTGCCAGGAGCATGGCGCCGAGGGCCGTCAGCCATGCCAGCGCCATCGCGTCCGCAACAGGCTTGACGATGGCGAGGGATCGCGCCAGGACGTGCTGCCGGCCATCAACGCGGTTGGTGCGCAGCGTCTCGGCTGCGAACGGCTCGCGCCGGCCATCTCGGACGATGCCGGCGGAGAACTCACGCGGCGCGCCATACGGCGACGAGAAGGTGACGTGCAGGCGGTGCCAGCCGGCGTCGACCGTCACGTCGCGCGTTTCGCCGCCAGACTGGGCCGTCGAGGCGAGCACCGAGTCGCCGTCAATGGACAGTTGCGCGACCGCCTGCGGTGCGTGCACATAGATCGTGTGCGCGCCCGCCTCGGCGTACCACCAGCCGGTCCACGCCGCCGCGAACGCCAGCCGCCGCCGGTCGGGCTCACCGGCCCGCATGAAATTGAATCGCGTGTGGTCGTTGACGAACGCCAACGGAAACTCGCGCGAACCAGGGGCGAAGTCGAGCCGTGCATCCACGCGCGTGAAGTCGCGATCGCGGTTCTCGCTACTGCGTTCGTGGAGGCCGCCCGGTGTGTCGGTGGCGTAATAGCGTGCCTGCGGCCCGCGGTCGCCGGGTACTGCGAGCGACGCGGCGAAGCACGCCAGGGCCACGGCCGCCGCCGTCCGCGCGCCGGGTATCCGTACCCGGTGGAACGCGATCCAGCCGACCAATGCCACGCCGATGGTATCGAGGCGACCGAGCGGAACACCATCGATGAGGCCGCCTTCCGACGGCAGCAGGAAAAACAGGATCCAGAGCAGTGCGCGGATGATGGTTCATTATAGGGTCGGGTTGCGGAAGCGGCCCTCGGGCATGTACCATAAGTTGTTTGTGACAGTCCCGTTGCTCGACCTCCACGCACAGTACACGCCCCTTCGGCAGGCGTTGCTCGATGCCGTCACGCGGGTTTGCGACAGTCAGCGTTTTATCGGCGGCCCGGAAGTTGAAGGGCTCGAGCGTGAGCTGTGCGCGGCCCTGGGGTATCCGTACGCCGTCGGACTGTCATCCGGCACCGACGCCGTGCTCGCGGCCCTCATGGCGCTCGACATCGGCCCCGGTGACGAGGTCATCACGCCGACGTACTCCTTCTTCGCGACCGCCGGCTGCGTCGTCCGGGTTGGCGCGAAGCCCGTGCTGGTCGACAGCGAGCCCGACACCTTCAACATCAACGTGCCACAGGCGCTGGCGGCCATCACGCCCCGCACGAAGGCGATCATCCCGGTGCATCTGTTCGGCCAGGCTGCGGATCTCAAGCCGCTTATCGACGGCGCCGGCAAGCAGAGCGTGGCGATCATTGAAGACGCCGCCCAGGCGATCGGCTGCGAGTACCACGGTCGTCCGGTTGGCACGTGGGGCGCCGTTGGCTGCTTCTCGTTCTTCCCGAGCAAGAACCTGGGCGCGTTTGGCGACGCCGGGTTCGTGACGGCCACCGACGCGGCGATTGCGAAAAAGCTGACGCTGATTCGCACGCACGGCATGGAGCCGAAGTACTACCACCACCTCGTCGGCGCGAACTTCCGCATCGACGCCATGCAGGCCGCCGTGCTGCGCGTGAAGCTGCCGCACCTGGCCGACTGGAGCGCTGCGCGGCGCAGGAACGCCCAGCGCTATCGCGCCCTGTTTGCGGACGCGGCGCTGTCCGAGGTCATCCTGCCGACCGAAGCGCCAAACCGGACGCACATCTACAACCAGTTCGTGATCCGTGTGCCGGAACGGGACCGCTTGAAGGCACACCTCGATCACGCCGGCATCGGGACCGAGGTCTACTACCCCGTGCCGTTCCACCTGCAGGCGTGCTTCGCCGACCTCGGCTACAAGAAGGGTGCGTTCCCGGTCGCCGAAGCGGCGGCCGCCGACTCCCTCGCGCTGCCGATTTACCCGGAGCTCACCGAGGCGCAGCAGGCCACCGTCGTCAACGCGATCCGATCCTTTTACCGCGGATAACACACATGGAATTGTTGAAGAAGATCGAAGGCAAGCAGGCGAAGTTGGGTGTCATCGGGCTCGGCTACGTCGGCCTGCCGCTGGCCGTGGAGTTTGCGCGCGCCGGATTCGGCGTGATCGGCTTCGATGTGGACGAGCGCAAGGTCGCCGAACTAATGTCCGGCCGCAGCTATATCCCTGACGTGCCGTCGGAGCACCTGGCTGAAGTCGTCAAGAACGGAAAGTTCGTGGCCACCACGGATCCGAGCCGCCTTGCCGAAGCCGACATCATCGACATCTGCGTGCCCACGCCGCTCCGCAAGACCAAGGACCCGGACATGACCTACGTGGTCCAGGCGGTCGAGGCGACGGCGGCGATCCTCAAAAAGGGCCAGCTCGTCATCCTCGAGTCGACCACCTATCCGGGGACGACGGTTGAAGTGGTGCAGCCGACGTTGGCGGCGAAGGGCTTCACGCCCGGCACGGACTTCTATCTGGCGTTTTCGCCGGAGCGCGTCGATCCGGGCAACCCGAAGTACCAGACCAAGAACATTCCCAAGGTGGTCGGCGGCATCAACGAAGACAGCACGCGTTGCGCCGTGGCGTTCTATCAACAGGTCATGGACACGGTGGTGCCGGTGAGTTCGCCGAGCGTGGCCGAAATGGTCAAGCTGCTTGAGAACACCTTCCGCGCCGTCAACATCGGCCTCGTCAACGAACTGGCGCTGATGTGCCACCGCATGGACCTCGACGTGTGGGAAGTGATCGACGCCGCCAAGACCAAGCCGTTCGGCTTCATGCCGTTCTACCCGGGGCCGGGCCTCGGCGGTCACTGCATTCCGATCGATCCGCACTACCTCTCATGGAAGGCGCGGCAGTACAACTTCGAAGCGCGGTTCATTGAACTGGCCGGCGTCATCAACAGCGGCATGCCGGAATTCGTGGTGCACCGCGTGCAGGATGCCTTGAATGCCCAGAAGAAGGCCCTGAACGGCGCCCGCGTGCACGTCATCGGCGTGGCCTACAAGCGCGATGTCAACGACCTGCGCGAATCGCCGGCGCTCGAAGTGCTCGAACTGCTGGCCAAGGGCGGCGCGATCGTCAGCTACACCGATCCGTACTTCCCCAACTTCAAGCACGCGCATCTCGACCTGGTCAGCGTCGACGAAGCCAGGATGCACGAGGGCGTCGACTGCGGCGTCATCGTCACCGATCACCAGGTGTTCAACTACGGTGCCATGGTCAACAACTTCAAGCTGCTCGTCGACACCCGCAACGCGTTGAAGGGTGTGACGCGCGATCACGTGTTCCGCCTCTAACGGATGCCGGCCGCCTCGGCGTCTCGGCCTGGCGAAGTCCGATGCGGAGGCGCACCCACGCCGCTGATGGTGAATAATGGGCCGGTGGAGCCGCAAGAGTGATTCGTCCGCCAGCCGGGTAGGCCTCGCCTGCCGGGCACCGGCCCGCCCGCGTCATCGCCATTCTTCTCGCAGTCACGACCGTCATCTTGTACGGATATCGCCTTGAGTACTCGCCAATCCATCTCCATTACGACGAGATATTTTTCGGACTGCAAGGCCACGCAATTCAGACCACCGGCCGAGACTTGAATGGCCTGCGGCTGCCGGTCTACTTTCAGCTCGACAGCACCGCGAATTGGTATCAACCCATTGCCGTCTATTGGACGGCATTGGTCCTGAGCGTCGCACCGCTCTCGGATGCCGCAATCCGCTTTCCGACGGTCCTGGTCGGCACGCTGAACGTCGTCTTGACGTTCTACCTTGCTCGGGCGTTGTTGCAAAGCCTGGCGTGGGCAACTGTCGCAGCCGTGTTGCTGATGCTGACGCCGGCGCACTTCATTCACAGTCGCGTGGCGATGGACTACGTCTACCCGCTGCCGTTCCTGCTGGGCTGGGCGCTGTGGATGGTGCGATTTCTCGATTCGCGCGCCACGCGGGATGTGCTGATTGCGTGCTCGTGCCTCGGATTGGCGTTCTTCAGCTATATCGCGGGCACAGCTTTGGCGCCGATGTACCTGCTCTTTACAGCCGCGCTGCTTGCCAGCCTGAACGCCTGCCGGCTGGTGCAGGCCGCCATCGGCGCATTCGCCTTGCCGATCATCGCCGCTCTCGGCTTCATTGCTCTCTATCCCGACGTTGTGCCCCATTTGATGGACAAGTACGGGTTGATTGACTCGTCGGCGGCTGGCTCGTCGCTGGACCCTTTGCAACGGTTGCGCTCGTCGCTGACGGGGTATGCCGTGTCAGATTTCATGAATCGTTACTGGAGCTTCTATAGTCCCGGGTACCTTTTTGTCACGGGCGGATCGAATCTGACCAATTCCACACGGGCCGCCGGAGTGTTTCTGCCGCCGCTGGCGTTGCTGCTTTTGGTCGGCGTGGTTCGCAGTGCGTCGGAGTGGAGACGGCGTGGCGCCATCCTGCTGTTCGGGTTCTGCACCGCGGCACTTCCCGCAGCGCTACTGCCCGACTATTACGCCGTCGATCGGGAGATGGCAAAGGTCCCGTTTGCGGTAGTGATTGCGACGATGGGGGCGGCGTGGCTCTGGCGGACGCCGCTTGCGAGACCGGTAGGAGCGATCGTTAAAGTCGCTGCCGCCGTGGCCGCCCTGGTGGCCCTGGGGTATGGCACCGTGACGCTCGCCGCGAGAGGGGAGTTGTCCGGCTCGACACCGTTACTGCTCGTCGCTGCCGTCGCCGTGTTTGCGCTCGGCGTTGCGATTGAGCGTCGGCGCGACTGGTCGCCCGTGGTCGCCATCTCGCTGGTGCTGGTACCTTTCATGTTCGTGCCGTTCCATGCCGACTATTTCGACGGCTATCGATTGCGCGCCTCAGGCTGGTTCGGTGGTAATATCCGTGGGGCACTCGAGGACGTGATCGCCCGCGAGGCCACTGCGCCTGAGATCCACATCAACACCGATATTCCGTATATCCGCTCATATTGGAAGTTTTACCAGGCCGTGTATCAGCGCGAAGACCTCGCGGAGAAGACCAGGTTCTTTGACGGACGCACCATTGACTTGGGGACCATCCGGCCCGGCAGTCTGGTCCTCGCAGCTGGTGACGACCCTGTGACCAAGGGACTTGCAGTCCAAGGCGAGCTGACGCCGCTTTCGGCAATCAAGGATCGCGCCGACGAGTCCGACCCGGTGCAATTTGTTGTCTATCGACGTTGAGCAAACGGCCCCTGACGCTGGAAACGATCATGAATAGCACTTCCCTCGTGATGGCGGAGTTGTGATCTACACCCCGTCGCGCATTCCCGGAGCTTGGATCATCGATCTCGACAAGATCGGCGACGCGCGCGGATTCTTCGCGATGAGCTGGCTGCCGCACGAGCTCAGCGAACGCGGCATGAACCCGGCGCTGGCGCAGTGCAACCTGGCCTTCAACTACAAGCGCGGCACCTTGCGCGGCATGCATTTCCAGAAGGCGCCGCATGCCCAGGCGAAGATCATCCGCGCCACCCGCGGCTCGTTGCTGGATGTGATCGTCGACCTGCGGGAAGACTCGCCGACGTTCCGCCAATGGGACGCGGTCGAGCTGACGGCCGACAATCACCGCATGCTGTATATGCCTGAGGGCATCGCGCACGGTTACATCACGCTCGAAGACAACACCGAGGCGCAGTACTTCGCATCGTCGCCTTGGGCGCCGAAGGCCGAATCCGGCGTTCGGTGGGATGATCCGGCGTTCGGCATTTCCTGGCCGTTCGCGCCGGCGGTGATTTCAGACAAAGATGCGGCGTGGCCGCTCGTCCCTCGCTAGCGCGCGTCCGCGCTGACTAGCTGCCGACGACGCCGGTGAGCGGACTGCTGGCGCTGGCGTACGACTTCTTCGCAATGCGTCCGGCAAGGTAGGCCAGCCGGCCGGCTTCCACGGCCAGCTTCATGGCCTTCGCCATCCCAACGGGATCCTTCGCGCCGGCAATCGCGGTGTTCATCAACACGCCGTCGGCGCCCAACTCCATCGCCACCGCCGCATCCGACGCGGTGCCGACGCCGGCGTCCACGATCACCGGCACGGTCGCCTGCTCCCGGATGATGCGAATGTTGTTGGGGTTCTGGATGCCGAGCCCCGACCCGATCGGCGCGCCGAGCGGCATCACTGCCGCCGCGCCCGCATCGGCCAGCTTGCGGCACATGACCGGATCGTCGTTGGTGTACGGCAGGACGATGAAGCCTTCTTTGACCAAGAGCTTGGTGGCTTCGAGCAGGCCTTCGTTGTCCGGGAACAGCGTCTGCTCGTCGCCAATCACCTCGAGCTTCACCCAGTTCGACATGCCCGCCTCGCGGCCAAGGCGCGCCGTGCGAATGGCATCGTCGGCGGTGTAGCAGGCGGCGGTGTTGGGCAGCAGGAAGATCTTCGACGTGTCGATGTAATCGAGCAGTGACTCGGTCTGGCGCGTGATGTCGACGCGGCGGACCGCCACCGTGGCCATGTCGGCGCCTGACGCCTCGTGCGCCGCTTTCATGATGGCGTGCGACGGATACTTTCCGGTCCCGATGATCAACCGCGACGCGAACGTGCGTCCGGCAATGACGAAGCTGTCGCTCATGTCGCTCAAGGCTTAGCCGCCACCCACGAAATTGACGATTTCCACCTCGTCGCCCTCATTGATGACGGACGAGTCGTAGGCGGCCTTCTTGACGACGGCGAGATTCAGCTCCACCGCCACCCGGCGCGCATCGATCTCCAGCTGCTGGAGCAGCGCGCTGACGCTGAGCGGAGCCGGAATTTCGTGCGGATCACCGTTGAGTTTGATGTGCATCGCCGGAGAACTGAATCGTACCACGCGCAGGGCGCTCCAGCACCCTAGCACCGGGGCACCCCAGCACCTATAATTAGAGGTTGTTCATGACACCGAATACGCCTCTGGGGATTGACGGATTTTCCTTTGCCGACCTGCATCGCCCGGCAAAGCTGCGCGAGTTGTACGGGCGCTTTGCCGACCAGGTCAAGGCCACCGAGCCCGAGTTGTGGTCGCAGTGGGAGCAATACCGGGAAATTCCCGACTCGCTGGGCGCCGTGGCGCGCGGCAACATCGTCGTGGCGATGGCGCCGCACGTCAGCCGCTTCGTCAGCGCCTTGTTCAGTGTTGGCGCCAACGCCGAGGAACTGGTCGCGGCAACCCGCGCCTACGACGTGCTGTTTCGCTTCAAGATCGACTTCGTGCGCCGCCGCGCGTTGCCGCTGCTGAAGGGCGGCGCGCACGTCGAGGCGACCGCTGACGATCACGCATTGGTCGACGCGCTGTTCGCGGGTCAGGAGCCGTCCGGTTCGACGAGCCAGAACGCGGAGATGCGGATTGCCCAGTACGGGTGCTCCCTGCTCGATCGTGAAGCCGCCGACAAGACCGCCGCGGCCCAGGAGATCGAGGCCCTCAAGCGCTGGTGTGCGGCGCACATCCACGACGCGCGTTATCGCGGCTGGGTCGTGTTCCGTTTCCCAGAGAATCTCGACTACGAACACCTGGTCCAGATCCAACGTCCGCACGCCGGCCTGCCCGAGGAAATCTACGGCCCGGATGACCGGCTGCGCCGCCGCCAGGGCTTCAAACTGACCGACAGCCGCTACACCCGGCGCGAGGTGCTCAGCGAGATTCACTACTGCGTCCTCTGCCACGAGCGCGACAAGGACACCTGCTCGAAGGGCATCAAGGACAAGGAAGGGAAGCTGACGCCCAACGCGCTCGGCATTCCGCTGGCGGGCTGCCCGCTGGACGAGAAGATTTCCGAGATGCACACCGTGCGCAAGCGCGGCGATGCCATCGGCGCGCTTGCGATCGTGACGGTCGACAACCCGATGTGCCCGGGGACCGGCCATCGCATCTGCAACGACTGCATGAAGGCCTGCATCTACCAGAAGCAGGAGCCGGTCAACATCCCGCAGATCGAAACCGGCGTGCTGACCGACGTGCTGAACATGCCGTGGGGCGTCGAGATCTACGGTCTGCTGACGCGCTGGAATCCGCTCAACATCAAGCGGCCGTATGCGCTCGAATACAACGGCAAGAACGTGCTGGTCGTCGGCCTCGGCCCGGCCGGCTACACCCTGTCGCACTACCTGCTCAATGAAGGCTTTGGCGTCGTTGCGATTGACGGTCTGAAGATCGAACCCTTGCCGGAAGAGTGGACCGGCTCGGCGATGAAGGGTGTGGCGCCGCGCCCGATCCAGCAGTGGAGCGAGATCTATCGCCCGCTCGACGAACGGGTGCTCGAGGGTTTTGGCGGTGTGTCCGAATACGGCATCACCGTGCGGTGGGACAAGAACTTCCTGACGCTGATTCACCTGACGCTGGCCCGCCGCGACAAGCTGAAGATCTACGGCGGCGTGCGCTTCGGCGGATCGCTGCCGATCGAAGATGCCTGGTCGATGGGTATCGATCACATCGCCATCGCCGCCGGCGCCGGACGGCCGACGATCATCGACATCAAGAACAACCTGATTCGCGGCATCCGCAAGGCCAGTGACTTCCTGATGGCGTTGCAGCTGACCGGCGCGTTCAAGAAGGACGCCCTGTCGAACCTGCAGGCGCGGCTGCCGGCGGTGGTGATTGGCGGCGGCCTCACGGGCGTCGACACGGCGACCGAACTGATGGCGTACTACCCGATCCAGGTCGAGAAGACCGCGGATCGCTATGACGGGTTGATACGCGACCTGGGTGAAGCACGCGTGCGCGGCATGATGGATGCCGAGGAACTCGTGATCCTTGATGAGTTCCGCGCGCATGGCGCAGCGGTCAGGGCCGAACGTGCCCGCGCCGCCGCGGCCGGCGAAGCGCCGAACTTCATCGACATGATCCGCTCCTGGGGCGGCGTGACGCTCGCGTACCGCAAGAAAATGCAGGACGCTCCCGCGTATCGCCTGAACCACGAGGAAGTCGCCCTCGCATTGCAGGAGGGCATCTCCTTTACCGAGAACATGAATCCGGTTGAGGCGATCGCGGACGAGTTCGGCCACGTGAAAGCCATGGCGTTCACGCGCGCGGATGGCTCCCGGGTCGAACTGCCGGCACGCACCGTCCTGGTCGCGGCCGGCACGGCGCCGAACGTGATCTACGAAAAGGAACACCCGGGGTCGATCGCGCTCGACAGCAAGCAGAAGTTCTTCCAGGGCTTCAAGGTGGTGAAGGGCGCCGGCGGATTCACACTTGAGCCGGACGCCAACGGCTTCTTCACGTCGCACAACACCGGCGGCAAGTTCATCAGCTACTACGGCGACAACCATCCGCGTTACAACGGCAACGTGGTCAAGGCGATGGCGTCGGCGAAGCACGGCTACCCGCACGTGGTGGCGCTGTTTGCCGACGAGATCGCCACGCTCGATCGCGCGCAGCAACCGCAGCGCGAATCCGCCTGGCAGGCGCTCGTGGCCAGGACCGACGATCAGTTGCTGGCGAGGGTCGAACGGGTGGTGCGCCTGACGCCGACGATCGTGGAAGTGATCGTGCGCGCGCCGGCGGCGGCCCGTCACTTCAAGCCAGGCCAGTTCTATCGGCTGCAGAATTTCGAGCGGCTGACGCCAAACGTCGACGTCAACGGCGACATCGCGTCGATGCTGATGGAGGGCGTCGCGCTGACCGGCGCGTGGGTCGACGCCGAACAGGGACTGCTGTCGCTGATCACCCTCGAAATGGGGGTGTCGAGCCGGCTGTGCGCGTATCTCAAGCCGGGCGAGCCGGTGGTCGTGATGGGGCCAACCGGGACGCCGACCGAGATCCCGGAAGGTTCAGCGGTGTTGCTCGCCGGCGGCGGTCTTGGCAATGCCGTGCTGTTCTCGATCGCCAAGGCGCTCAAGGCACAGGGCAACAAGGTGCTGTATTTTGCCGGCTACAAGAACGGCGCCGACATCTTCAAGCGTGAGGACATCGAGTCCGGCACCGACCAGGTGATCTGGTCGAGCGACGTCGGCCCGGAGATTGAATCCCATCGTCCGCAGGATCACCACTTCCGCGGCAACATCGTGCAGGCCATGGTGGCCTACGCCGACGGCAAGTTTGGCCCGCCGGTGGTGCCGCTCAAGGACGTGTCGCGCATCATCGCGATTGGCTCCGACCGCATGATGAACGCCGTCCGCCTTGCGCGCCACGGTGTGCTGCAACCGCATCTCGATCCGGCCCATGCCGGCATTGGCAGCATCAACTCGCCGATGCAGTGCATGATGAAGGAAGTCTGCGCGCAGTGCCTGCAGCGTCACGTCGATCCCGAGACGGGGCGCGAGGAGTTCGTCTTCTCCTGCTACAACCAGGACCAGGACCTCGACCGCGTCGATTTCAACAACCTCCAGGCCCGGTTGCGCCAGAACAGCGTCCAGGAAAAGATCTCGAACCTCTGGTTCGAGCACCTGCTCAACAAGGCTGAACCCGAACTGGTTCACGTGTAAGCTCCGTTCGTGCTGTCCCCAGGCGCCCGGATCGACGACCGCTACGAAATCATCGCCGCGCTCGGCTCGGGCGGGATGGGGCACGTCTACCGGGCGCGACGCATCCGCCTTGGGGACGACGTCGCGATCAAGGTGATGCAGGCCACGCCCGACGCGCTGCCAGAGTTGCGGGAACGCTTCCTGCGCGAGAGCCGCGCCTGCGCCCAGCTCCGCCATCCCAATATCGTCGGGTTGCTCGACTTTGGCTTCGACGGCGAGAACCAGCCCTTCATGGTGATGGAGCTGCTGAGCGGGCCGAGCCTGCGCGAAGAGATCGACCTCGAGGCCCCGATGTCGCCGGCACGCGTGGCCTCGATTCTCGAAGGCGTGGCCGCGGCGCTGCAGATGGCGCACGACCGCGGCATCACGCATCGTGACCTCAAGCCCGCCAACATCGTGGCGCACCGCTACGAATCCGGCGAACGGGTCTACAAGGTGATCGACTTCGGCCTGGCCGCGATGAAGAGCGGCGACGAGACCCGGCTGACTGACCCGCAGTTCTTCCTCGGCACGCTCGCCTATGCCGCACCCGAGCAGATGCGTGGCCAGGAGGTGTCGCCGGCCACCGACGTGTACGCGCTTGGCGTGATCGCGTACGAAATGCTGACCGGCGGGCGGCCATTCGAGGGCGGCAACCAGGCAACGCTCATCGCGCAGACGCTGACCGATCCGCCTGTGACCCTGACGCAGCGGCGCAGCGGCCTGCCGCCAGACGTGAATGCGGCGGTGATGAAGGCGATCGACAAGGATCCGGCACAGCGCTGGCCCTCGGTCTCGGTGTTCGTGGATGCGTTGCAGTTGGCATGTGGCAGCGCCGGTGGTGCGGCACCTGCCGTGGTCGACAGCAGCCTGTTGTCGAAGTACGAACTGGGCCCACTCCTCGGGCGCGGCAGGCTGGGTAGCCTCGTGTACCAGGCCACGCACCGCGCCTTGGGAGTCGCGGTCGCGATTCGTGTCCTCAAGCGCGAGGAGCAGCCCCATTGGGAGGCGGTCCGCGCGCGGTTCCTGGTCGAAGCGCGCACGTTGCAGGTGGCGCATCCTGGCGTGCTGCAGGTGCGTGACTTCGGAGAGGACGAGCGCAGTGTGTATCTTGTGACGGACCTGATCGACGGTCCGAGCCTGCGCCAGGCGATGGCCGAGTCCGGTCCGTTTTCGTGGCCTCGCGCGCGAGGCCTGGTGTCCCAGGCCCTGGAGGCGGTGGCGGCCCTCAACGCCCGCGGCGGCTACGTCTGTGGCGTCAATCCCGACATGATCCGCCTGCGCGCCTCAGGCGCATCCGCTGAAGAGATCGTCATCTCGTCGTCAGGCATCAAGTCGGTCAGCGACGTGTTGGCCACGATGCGAGAGCAGGAGCTGCGCGGGCAGGAGGCAAGCCAGAACGAACTGCCGTACGTCGCACCGGAGATCCTGATGGGCGGCGCACCGAATGCCCGCGCCGACGTGTTCACGATTGGTGTACTCGCTTACCAAATGGTAACGGGCTCGCTGCCGTTCAAGGCGGCGTCGATGCCCGAGCTGATCGGGCAGATGCTGCAGACCCGTCCCGCAGCGCCGCTCGACGTGCCGGAGGGCGCGCGTGCCGCCATCCTGCGCGCCATCGACAGCGTGCCGGCGGCGCGCTTTGGATCGTCGGCGGAAATGCTCGAGGCGATCACGCATTGACTTCGACCGGGTTTTGCATCAATGTGAGGCCGATCGATGCCTGATCTTCCATTCGATCCGCCGAACCACGCCGCTCCTCGCGGTCAGGCGACTGTCGTCACCAACGACTCCCCCGGTGGCATGACGAGCGAGCACGCGGACAAGAAACCGCAGCGCTATGGGCATCGCGAGATCATCGCGATGTATCCGTCGATCCGCCTCGACCATCTGCGCTACCTGGAGAAGTGCGGGCTGCTGAAGCCGCTGCATCGTGAAGGCAAGGACAGCTACTTTGCCTTCGCGGATCTCACGGCGTTGCGCCAGATTGCGGGCGAGTTGCAGCAAGGCACCGCGTTTCGCGCCGTGGTGCGGAACCTCCAGGCTTCGAAAACCGGACAGTTGGCCTTCGACTTCCGGCTCGACGCGCATCCAGCACGCATTATCGAACTGAAGCCGCGCGCGCCGCGCAGCCTGTCGAACGCAGAGCCTGGAACGCAGGGCACCATACCGCTTGGCACGCCGGGAACGCCCGGCACCGTGGGCACTGGGGTATTCGGCGTCATCAGCAGCGCCGAACAGTATTTCTTGATGGGGTCGTTGCTCGACGACGGGACGCCGGATCGGACCGACGAGGCGGTGAAGGCCTATCGCCGCGCGCTCGAAGAGGATCCCGATCTGGTTGCGGCGCTGATCAACCTCGCCAACATCCGCTACTCACGCGACGAGCTGGCAGAGGCCCAGGCGCTCTACGAGCGTGCGATCGCGCTCGATCCGACCTATTACGAGGCGCACTTCAACCTCGGCAATATCCATCACGACCACGCGCAGTACGCGCAGGCCGAGGCGTCGTACGGTGAGGCGCTGGCGCTCAATCCCGACTATCCGGACGCGCACTTCTATCTGGCGGTGACGCTCGAGAAGATGGGGCGGTCGGTGGACGCCCGCGCGCACTGGAAGTCCTACGAGCGGCTCGCCCCCCAGGGTGAGTGGGTCGAACTCGCCCGCGAATTCTCAGACTAGCCAGTGCTGGCCTGAAGGCGCCCTACCTCATTCCTCGAATCCAGTAGTCTGACTCCCGCGAGTTGTGCGCGATGGCCAGAACCTGGATGTCGTGGGAACTAGCGGCGTAGATGATCCCGTACGGAAACCTAGGCACTGGTGCCCGTCTGATATTCAGTACCTCGGCGACGCCCGACGCCCGAGGTGCTGCCTCGGGCCACTGCCGCACCAGCTCGAGCGCTGCGTCGATGGACTCCATGAATTCCGCGCCCAGACCTGCGCGCCGCTGGTGATACCAAAGCGCGGCTTCGGCTAGTTCAAGCGCCGCTTCCACTTCGAAGCGAACGCCGCGGTTCACTGGTCCTTGAGCATTCGGGCCGTCCGCTCCCGCACCGTCTGCCACGCCTCGCCTCCGGCTGGGTCTGCCAGGGCTCGCCGTGCACGACGCTCGATCTCGTGTGCCCACAGGCGCGCCGCCGCCTCTGCGTCTTCAGCCGCTGGGGGATCCAGGCTGTCAAGTAACTCCGCTGCGATTTCTGCGCGCTGCTCGGGAGCAAGAGAAAGTGCGTCGCGCAGAACGGATTTGGCTTTCTGCGTCATGTGCCCATCCTAGCATCGTCGGGCTGTCAGGGCGATGCCAGCTCAGTCTGAGGGTTTGATTCGGGCGACGGATTCGCGGACTCCCGCTTGCGCAAGATCCGAAAGCACGTCGGGCAACGCAAACCTCGCATGCGAGTTTGCGACCAAACGCCAGATCCAGCCAAAGCCTTCGAATCCCGCGAAGGGCTGATACAGAAGTATGCCAGACACGGCTGACCAACAAGGCAGGAAGCCCTCTGTTGCATCGGGGATTGCTCGAAGTGCTCCGGGCAGTCCACGCACATCAGCCGCAATGACAAACGGTAGCCCGTCAGAGCCCTGCGGACTTTCAGCCTTTCGTCTACTGGCTCAGGAGCTGTCCATCGGTCGAGGCCTGGCAGACACTCAACTTCATCAATCAGCGCGGCCGACTTCGGCCCCAGTTGAACGCGTTTCTCGATCTGTTCGCGGAGCGCAGCCATTTGCGCTTCAGTCCTGAAGTGGCGCTCTTACTAATGCCTGAAGCGCCAGTCGTCGTTCGGCGACTGGTTGGGCTCTTCGCGCTTGCGGGGAGTGCGTTTCGCCTTGTAGAGCGAGCAGTCCGAGCACCACGAGTCGGCGTTGAAGCCTTCCTTGCCGGCCATTGGCAACACATCGCGATGCGTGCAGTGATCCGGCACGCCATCCTCGGCGGCCTTGCGCCACCGGCACGACAGAAACCTGGTCACGGCGGGTGAATTATCTTGCCCGGATTCCAATTGCAGCCTCCACAGCGGACCACGCCCGCTGTTCATGCGGCGAAACCAGCGTCACCGCGTGCCCCGACGCGCCGGCACGTCCCGTGCGACCAACGCGGTGCACGTACGTCTCCGGTGAATCCGGGACCTCGAAGTTGATCACGTGCGCAATGCCCTCGATGTCGAGGCCACGCGCGGCAATGTCGGTGGCGACCAGGACCGGCAGCCGGCCCGAACGGAATCCTTCCACCGCCGACAACCGCTCCTGCTGTGAGCGGTCGGCGTGCAGCGCCGCCGCCTTGATGCTCTTCGACGCCAGCGTGCGGGCGACGCGGTCCGCGTCGATCTTGCGCCGCACGAACACCAGTACCGGGCCATCCGACTCACGCTTGGCGAAGGTCGCCACCCAGTCGATCTTCGCGTCGCGCTCAATCTGTACCACCTGGTGATCGATCGTCTGCGCCGCGGCGCCGCGCGTGCCGACCTGCACGTAGCGCGGTTCCTTCAACATCTTCTTGGCCATGCGCTGGATTTCGCCAGGCAGGGTCGCGGAGAAGAGCAGCGTCTGCCGGTCGGGAGGCAGCGCCGTCATGATCTTCTGGACGTCGGGCCAGAAGCCCATGTCCATCATGCGATCGGCTTCGTCGAGCACCAGCACCTTCACCCGCACGAAGTCGGTGTTGCTGTGGCGCATGTGATCCATCAGCCGGCCGGGCGTGGCCACGACGATGTCGACGCCGGCCTGGAGGGCGCGTTCCTGCGGGCCCATTTCCACGCCGCCGAACACTGCCGCCGATGTCACCGGCGTGTGATACGTCAGCCCGACGAGTGAATCCTCGATCTGGACGGCAAGTTCGCGGGTCGGGGCGAGGATCAGGGCGCGCGTGTAGTGCTCGCGCGCCGGATCACCGTAGCCCGGCGTTTCACTCAGCAGTGCTTCAATGATTGGCGCGGCGAACGCGAGCGTCTTGCCGGTGCCGGTCTGCGCGCACGCCACGACGTCGTGGCCCTCAAGCGCCAGGGGGATGACCGCACCCTGCACTGGCCGAGTCCCCTCGAAGCCGAGCGAGTGAAAGCTCGCTTCGAGCCGCGAGTCGAAGCCCATCGAGTTGTACGGCACCGGAGGGGCGTCAACGTCGACGAGTTCCCATGGCAGATCGGGCGGCGGGGCCGACGGCTTTGCCGAAAAGGGCTTGGCAGGTCCGCGGCCACTGCCGCGTCCACCCGGACGGCGCCGGCGTGGCCGGCGCTGCGATGCGGAATTTCCGTCCAATAGAGCTTTCGAACCGGCGCGTTAACGCGCCCGGAAAGTGATGATGCCGCGTTGCGGATCGTAAGGCGAGATGCCGACCGTGACCCGGTCACCCGGGACCACCTTGATGCGGAAGCGCCGCATGCGCCCGCTCAACTGCGCGAGGACTTCGTGGCCGGCGTCCACCTGCACTCGGTAGAGGCCGCCACTGTGCACCGCGACGACGGTGCCTTGCATATCGATCAGGTCGTCTTTGCTCATTCAGCTCCCTGTCACGCCGTCGCTGTGACGCGGGCGGACAACCTACCGATTGTGTCACTTTCGGCGCGCCGTAGGCAAATCGCGTACCGGGTGGTGTGTCGAACCCCAGCCCGGGAAATTCTTATGATCTACGGGAAAGTAAGGGCCTCTGGATACAATAGCTGTTCGTACGTATGCAGGTTTTCCTGACGGGCGCCACCGGAATCATCGGGTCGGCCGTGCTCGACGCGATGATCAAGGGTGGCCACCGGGTCACGGCGCTCGCGCGCGATCCGGAGAAGGCCGAGCGGCTGGCTGCGCTCGGCGCGACGCCCGTCATCGGTGAGCTCGGCACCCCCAAGACATATGCCAACGCGGTCAAGCCGGCGGATGCCGTCGTGCACGCCGCGCTTGACGCCTCGCCGCGCGGCATTGCTACCGAGAAGATCGGTCTCGACACCATGCTGGCCGCCCAGACCCAGGCGAGCCAGGCCGACGGCAAATCGCGGACCTTTGTCTACACCTCCGGCGTGTGGGTGCTTGGGCAGACGGCAAAGGCGGCTGAAGAAGACGCCCCGCTTGACCCGCCGCCACACGCGGAGTGGCGCCCGGCTCACGAAGAGGTCGTCCTGTCGGCGTTCTCCGCCGCGCTGCGCACCGTCGTCGTCAGGCCGGGCATTGTCTACGGCGGAGGTCGCGGCATTGTCGCGGAGCTGATCAAGGACGCGCTCAACGGATTGATTCGCGTGGTGGGGCCGGGCAAGAACCGCTGGCCGTGTGTCTACGATCACGACCTCGCCGAGCTGTATCTGCGCATTCTCGATTCGCCATCCGCCGCCGACATCATCCACGCCACCGACGAGGCGGATGAGAAGGTGATGGACATCGTCGAGGCGATCGCGGAGCACGTGCCGCAACGCCCCGACATTCGCAATGTGCCGATTGCCGAGGCACGCAAGAAGCTTGGTACGTACGCAGACGCACTCGCGCTCGACCAGAAGGTGCGCAGCCCGAAGGCGCGCGCGCTTGGCTGGGAGCCGACGCAGACCGGCGTGATCAACAGCGTCCCCCGCCTGGTCGAGGAATTCCGTAACGCTCAACGTGAAAGATCCTAAGTGGGCGCCGGTCGCGAACCGGCTGGTGGAGGCTTGGATGAACAAACACGCTGCTTGGCTGCTGCTCGCCGTTGTCGCTGCTGGCTGCAGCACGCCCCCTCCGCCACCCCCGCCGCCGTCACCCGCCGAAGACCAGATCACGACGGAGTCGCTGGTCAATCACGTCAAGGTCCTGGCGTCGGACGAGTTTGAAGGCCGCGCGCCGGCCACTCCTGGTGGACAGAAGACGCAGGAGTACCTGGCCAAACAACTGAGCGACCTTGGCGTGGCGCCTGGAGCGCCAGACGGCACGTACTTCCAACAGGTGCCGATCGTCGAATCGGTGGTCGAGCGCAACTTCGTGCTGAGCGTGCCAGGCAACACCTACAAGTACTTCGCCGACGTGGTGGCGTTCTCCGGTGTCGAGAAGGCGCGTGTGCAGGTGCAAGGCGACGTGGTGTTCGTCGGCCACGGCATCAACGCGCCCGAGTTGAACTGGAACGATTACGCCGGCGTGAACGTGCGGGGCAAGTGGGTAATGATCATGGTCAACGACCCGCCCGCCCCCGCCGACGAGCCGACGCTGTTCGGCGGCAAGGCGCTGACCTATTACGGCCGCTGGACCTACAAGTTCGAAGAAGCCGCCCGCCAGGGCGCGGCCGGCGCGCTACTGATCCACACCGACGAGTCAGCGACCTATCCCTGGCAGGTCGTGCAATCGTCGTGGACCGGCACGCAGTATTCACTGCCGCCACAACCGGGTGAGCCCGCGCTCGGGATCAAGGCCTGGATCTCGAATGCGGCCGCCACCGACCTCGCGCGCCGCGGTGGCCGCGACCTCAACGCCATGCGCGAAGCGGCAAGCAAGCGCGGCTTCAAGGCCGTGCCGCTGAGCATTCGCGCCGCCGCGACCCTGATGCAGCGCTCGTCGAGAAAAACCGCCGCCAACCTCATCGGCGTGATCAAGGGCACGGCCAACGCGTCTGAGGCGGTGGTCTATTCGGCGCACTGGGATCACTTCGGTGTCCGTGAACTGCTGCCCAACGATCCGAAGGATGTCGATCGCATCCACAACGGCGCCTACGACAATGCCTCGGGTTGCGCCGGTGTCCTGGAGATCGCCAAGGCGTTTGTGAAGGCGCCGCAAAAGCCGGCGCGTTCGATCTACTTCGCCTTCGTCACGGCCGAAGAGTCGGGCCTGCTCGGCTCGGGCTTCATGGCCGCCAACCTGCCGATTCCCGCCGACAAGATCGCCGCGAACATCAATATCGACGGCGTGAACTACCTGGGCGCGACCACCGACATGGTGCAGCTTGGTTCGGAACGTTCGTCGATCGGCCCCATGGTCGAAGCGATCCTTAAGGAGCGTGGCCGCACGCTGGTTGGTGACACGCATCCCGAGCGCGGCTACTTCTTCCGCTCGGATCACTTCCCGTTTGCCAAGGTTGGCGTGCCGGCGATCTCGTTGAGCGAACCCAAGGAGTTCACCGGCCCGAACGCCGCGGAACTGCTGAAGAAACAAGAGGCCTATAACGGCACCGACTACCACCAGCCGAGCGACGAGTACGATCCGTCGTGGGACTTCTCCGGCGGCGTGAACGACATGAAGGTGCTCGCCCAGTTGGGCTGGCGCATCGCGCAGCAGGCAGAGATGCCGAAGTACAACGCCGGCGATCAGTTCGGCGAGATCAGGAAGAAGTAAGTGGAACTGGTCACGCTCGACGAGATCAAGGCCGCGCGAGAGCGCATCAAGGGGACGGCGATCTACACGCCGATGCTGGAGGTGCCCTGGCCGTCGGGGATCCAGGACCGTCACCTGTACTTGAAGGTCGAAAGCCTCCAGCCGATGGGCGCCTTCAAGATCCGCGGTGCTTACAACATGATCGCGCAACTGCCGAAAGACGCGCTGCAGCGCGGGGTCATCACCTACTCCTCTGGCAATCACGGTCAGGCGGTGGCGCTGGCGGCGCAGAAGATCGTCGCGCCGGCGGTGATCGTGATGCCGACCACGGCGCCGGCGGTGAAAGTTGATGGGTGCAAGTCCTACGGCGCCGAGGTGATCATGGAAGGCACGACCTCACTCGATCGCCAGAAGCGCGCCGAGCAGGAAGCGTCGGCCCGCGGCCTGACCATGGTGCCGCCGTTCGATCACCGGCAGATCATCATCGGCCAGGGCACGATGGGCCTTGAGATTCTCGAACAGGTGCCGGACGTTGGCACAGTGGTGGTGCCCGCCGGCGGCGGTGGGATGGCGTCAGGTGTCGCCGCCGCCATCAAGTTATCGAAGCCATCCGTGCGCGTGGTCGCCGTTGAGCCGGTCGGGGCGCCGAAGATGTCGAAATCGCTCGAAGCCGGTCAGCCGGTCACGCTGCCATCATCGAAGAGCATTGCCGACGGCCTGCTGAATCTCAGGCCTGGCGACATCACCTTTGCGCACATCCGCAGGTTTGTGGACGAAGTCGTGATGGTGGGTGAAGACGACATTGCGAATACGGTCGCGTGGTTGTTCCGCAACGCCCGGTTGGTGGCCGAGCCGAGCGGCGCGGTCACGACCGCGGCCGTGCGCCTCGGTCTCGGCCACTTCGACCCGTCGTCCGGTCCCGTGGTCGCGGTCCTGAGCGGCGGCAATGTCGCGCCTGAAGCCTTTGCGAAATACGTGACTGCCTAGCGCTGTAGAGGCGAACCTCAGGTTCGTCCTGCAAGTTCGCGCGCTTTGTCTCGCGCAGCTTCGAGCGTGGCAACCGCGCCGTCGAGCTGCAACTCATAGACGGCCTTCAGGATTTCGCTCATTCTTGGCCCGGGCTGGACGCCGAGCTCGATGAGATGCCGGCCCAGCAACAGCGGCGCCGGAGGTTTGTGTTCCACGCCCAGGGATTTGGCGTGCTCAAAGAACCACTCGATGCCTGAGCAGTCGAAACTGCCTGTTCGCCCCGTGCAGTCGGCGCGCGAAAAGCGCACCAGCAGCTCGAGGTCGACCTTCTGGGCCAGCCGCCTGAATGCGCCGTCGGTGATGGTGTGACGGGCCTTGAAGAAGGCCATCGGGCGGAGGTGTTCGGCGACGATGCCAAGCACCTGCTTTCTGACGTCGAAGCCATCGATCGAGTTGATATTCAGCCGATTGAGCACAGCGGTTGCCGGTCCCACGCCCATGGCTTCGTGATTGGGTGACTTGATTCGCCCGTCGATCGTCTGCGTCGTGGCCGGCTTGCCAAGGTCGTGGCACACGGCGCCGAGCATGACGGCGGCCAGCCGAGGCCGATCGAGATCGCGATTCAGGTGCCTTGCCTGGTCGATGACCATCAGCGTGTGAATCCAGACGTTGCCTTCGGGATGCCATTCCGGATCCTGCGGGCAGTCGTAGAGCGGTTCCATTTCCGGCAGGATCTGGCGGATGACGCCAAGTTCTCGCGCAAGCGCAAAGCCACGTGACGGGCGGTCGGCAATCAGCAGCAGCTTTTCGAACTCGCCCCAGATGCGCTCGGCCGGCAGGTCATCGAGCGCGATCGCCGAACAGATGCGCGCGGTTTCCGGTTCGACGGACAGCTCGAAGCGCGCGGCAAACTGTACCGCGCGGAGCACGCGCAGGGAGTCATCGGCAAAGGTACGCCGGTCGACGACGCGCAACAGGCGGTGGTCGAGATCCGCCCGGCCGTTGAACGGATCGAGATATTCGTCGGTGAGCGGATCCCAGGCAATTGCGTTGATCGTGAAGTCGCGGCGGCGAGCCGCATCTTCGAACGACATCGTGTGATCGCCCTCGACCGAAAACCCCTTGTGGCCGCGGCCGGTCTTGGATTCGCGGCGGGGCAGGGCGACGTCGACGTCACCGAACTTGTAGACCGGGAACGCCTGGCCAACCGGCTCGGTCCGGCCGAGCGACCTCAGCAGCGCGAACAGCGCGTCCTGCGGGATGCCGAAGACTTCAATGTCGAGATCCTTTGAGCGCCTCCCCAGCATCCGGTCGCGCACGAAGCCGCCGACACAGAGTGGGTACCCGCCGGCGCCGCGAACGGCCTCGGACAGCTGTCTCGCCTGTTGGTCCAGCTCCACATGAACAGCATATGATGGGTCGAAGAAAGCACAACCGGTTTGGACAACGCGCTACAGCTCCTCAAACAACTTGTCGCCGTCGACTCCGTCAACCCATCGCTGGTGCCTGGTGCCGCCGGCGAGGCGGCAGTGGGCCGCACGATCGCCGAGGCGATGCGCCAGATGGGGCTGGCCGTCGAGATCCAGGACGTCGCACCTGGCCGGCCGAACGTCGTCGGCACGCTGAAGGGCCGCGCCGCCGGCCGATCGCTGATGTTCTGCGGCCACATCGACACGGTAGGTGTGACGGCCATGAACGCGCCGTTCGATCCGGTCGAGAAGGACGGCCGCATTTACGGTCGCGGTTCCCAGGACATGAAGAGCGGTGTGGCCGCAATGATCGACGCCGCCAGCGTGATCGCGGAATCAGGCGGCCTTGCGGCGGGCTCAATCGTGATTGCGTGCGTCGTTGATGAAGAGCACGCGAGCATTGGCGCCGACGCGTTGGTGACGCGGTGGCGGGCCGACGGCGCCGTCGTCACCGAACCCACCGATCTGCAGGTCGCGATCGCGCACAAGGGGTTCGAATGGGTCGAGGTCGAAACCGAAGGTCGCGCCGCGCACGGCAGCCGTCCTCGCGAGGGGCGCGACGCGATTCGCCTGATGGCGCGCGTGCTGGCCGGTCTCGATGCGATCGATCGCCGATTGCAGTCTGGCCCATCGCATCCTCTGCTCGGGACCGCGTCGCTGCACGCCTCGTTGATCGAAGGTGGACGGGAGTTGAGCAGCTACCCGGATCGCTGCCATCTGCAGATGGAGCGCCGCACCATCCCTGGTGAAGCTCCGGGCGCGGCGCTGCGCGAAGTCGAAGACCTGCTCGCGCGACTGCGCGTGGAAGACGCCGATTTCAAGGGGGCGTGCAAATCAATGTTTGCGCGATCGCCATACGAGATCGCAGCCGATCACGAACTGCCACAAGCAATGGTAAGAGCCGTGGCGTCGCGCTCTGCCTCGCCCTCATCGGTATCAGTTGCGCCGATCGGCATGTCCTTCTGGACCGACGCGGCGATTCTCGGCGATGCCGGCATTCCGTCGATCCTGTTCGGACCCACCGGCGCCGGCCTGCATAGCGTTGAAGAGTGGGTTGATGCCCGATCGGTGCTGACCTGCCGTGATGCCCTGGTCGCCCTGGCGCGAGATTTCTGTCGCTAACGCGCTAGCTTCGATCGCCGAGGATCCCGCGCAGCACGAACGCCACGTTGGCCGGCCGTTCCCCCAGGCGTCGCATGAAGTATGGATACCACTGCTTGCCGAAGGGTACGTAGACGCGCACGCGGTAGCCCTCTTTCAAGAGTGACATCTGCAGGTCGCGGCGGATGCCGTAGAGCATCTGGAACTCGAAGCGGTCGTTGGCGTGGCCGTTGCGCTTCGCGTACGCCTTGGTGGCCTCGATCATGGCCGGATCGTGCGTCGCAATGGCTGGATAGGTGCCATAGTCGAGCAGTGTCTGCATCAAGTCGACGAACGCGCCGTCGACCTCGCTCTTGTGCTGGTACGCGACTTCCTTGGGTTCCTTGTACGCGCCCTTGACCAGGCGCACGCGCGCACCCATGGTGTTCAGCTTCGCGATGTCGCCAGGTGACCGCTTGAGGTACGACTGGATCACGGTGCCGACCCTGGCGTGGCCTTGCCGCCAGAGCGTCTCGAGGATCTCGATCGTCGAGTCGGTGTACGGCGAATTCTCCATGTCGATGCGCACGAAGAATCCAGCGGCGTCGGCCGGCTCAAGAATGCGCCGCATGTTGTCGACCGCGGTGGCCTTGTCGACGTCGAGTCCAAGCTGCGTCAGCTTAAACGAGATGTTGCGCTCGATGCCCGACGCCACGATCGCGTCGATGATCGTGATGTAGTCGGCTGCCGCCGCGGCTGCTTCCGCCGCCGTGGCAACGCTCTCGCCAAGATAGTCGAGCGTGAGATGCAGGCCCTTGCCCGGCAGGTCGGCCACCGCGGCCACCGCCTCATGGACGTTCTCGCCGGCGATGAACCGGCGGGCAAAGCCCGAGCCGGGCGCCATGCCGTACCTGGAGGCGAGACGTTGCAGCGTCGGAATCTGGGCGAGTCCATGAAAGAAAGCCTTCGAAGTTGCGTCGAGCATTTAGTGTGTCGAATTCGTGGGAGAGAGCAGGTGCGCGATGGACCGGGCGTAGTAGCGAAGCACGTTGCGTTCGCGGACGCGATAGCGGTCGTTCTCGACGACGATGATGTTGCGCGTGATCATCGGATCGGTGGCCTTGGCCAGCACCTCATCGGCGGACGTGACGCTCAGGTTGGCGTTTGCGGAACGCAGCGAATCGAGAACGCTGTCGATTCGCCCTTTCAATTCCGCGCGAGTGATGGATGGTTTCATCGCGGCGGCCAGCACGGCCGTGGGCATGACCTTGTACTGCTTGCCGATCTCCTCGCGGATGTGGCGCGTGAGGTCCATCACGGATTTCTTGTTTTCCGGATCGATGCCGCCCAGCGGGATCGGCGTGCCGAAGGTGACAAACGCGCGACTGCGATAGCCCACGGCGTAGCGCACCAGCTCGGCGATCTCCCGGCTGAACGCTTTCTGGCTGCGTTTGACGCGCTGACGGGCGATGACGTGGTCTTCGAGCACCAGGTCGTAGGACACCGCGACCGGGATCAGCGTCAGGCCGCTCACGTGCGCATCGAGCGCCGCATTGAGCAGGCCGGTCTTCACCGGCTTGAGCTCGCCGCTGTAACTGCGTCCGCCCTCCGGATAGAAGAACAGGTCGTGCTTGTGCAGCAGTTCGCTGACGTACGCCTTGAGCGTAATCAGGTAGGCGGGATCCTTGGCATTACGGCGGATCGGGAGCGCGCCGGTGATGTGCTTGTGGATCAGCCCGAGCGGGCCGCCGAACAGGTTGATGCCGGCGGCAATGATCGGCGGGCGAATGCCGGCGTCATCCAGCACCAGCGGCTCGACCAGGTAGTCAATGTGGCTGCGATGGTTCGAGGCATAGACGACGCGGCCCTTCTTGACCGCCTCCACCGCCAGCGGCACCTGCTCGCCATGACGTTCGATCTTGCGCAGGATCGGCAGCAGTGGATACTCGAGCGCGCGATACAGCTCGTAGCGCTGCGTCGTCTGCAGCTCGTCGAGGTATTGCATGACGCGCGTGCGCGCGGCATCGCCCGTCAGTCCGTGGCTGCCCTCGAGAAAGCGGGCGACGTCTTCTCGCGCCAGAACGGCGTCGGCTATGGTTTGGGCGCGCATCAGTCCCGTAAATGCCGCGCGGAGCGCGGCGAAAGCAACGCTGCCATAGCGAAGCGCAGCTTCGCTATCTTAGTCCGCGACAAATCGCATCCGCAAAGGATGTTGTGGTCGCCGTCCCACCTAAATCAGGGGTCACATGTCCGGACGCGAGTACCGTCTTCAGTGACGCCATGATCGCGTCCGCCTTCTGATCTTCGCGGAGATGCTGCAGCATCAGCACTGCCGACAGCAGCAAGGCTGTGGGGTTGGCGACATCACGCCCGGCGATATCCGGCGCCGTGCCATGCACCGCCTCGAACACGCCGACGCCGCCTTCGCCAAGGTTGGCCGCCGGCACGACGCCAAGTCCGCCAACCAGGCCCGCGCACAGGTCGGACACGATGTCGCCGTACAGGTTCGGCAGCAGCAGCACGTCGAGTTTGTCAGGATGCATCACCAGGTGCATGCAGGCGGCATCGACGATCCGGTCGTTGAAGGTGATGTCGGGGAAGTCCGCCGCCACCTTGCGCGCGCATTCGAGGAACAGGCCATCGCTCAACTTCATGATGTTGGCCTTGTGCACGGCGGTGACCGTCTTACGTCCGCGGCGCCGCGCCTGCTCGAAGGCAAACCGCGCGATGCGCGTCGAGGCGGCGTCGGTGATGATTTTCAGGCTCTCGACGACGCCCGGCACGACGACGTGCTCGAGGCCGGCGTACAGGTCCTCGGTGTTCTCGCGCACGATAATCAGGTCGACGTTGCTGTAGCGCGACGGCACCGACGGCAGGTTCCACACCGGGCGCAGGTTGGCGTAGAGATCGAGCGCCTTGCGCAGTCCGACGTTGACGCTGGTGAAGCCCTTGCCGACCGGCGTCGTGATCGGACCCTTGAGCGCGATCTTGTTGCGCTTGATCGAGTCGAGCAGCGCCTGAGGCAGCGTCGTGCCGTGTTCCTTGACCGCTTCGGCGCCCGCAGAGAACGACTCCCACTCAGGGGTGAAGCCGGACGCGGCGAGGATGCGGACGACTGCGTTGGTGACTTCCGGTCCGATGCCGTCGCCGGGGATGAGCGTGATGGTTGGTGTGGACATTTACTCGCGTGATTCCCAGAAGCAAAGCGCCAGACCACCGACCGCGGTGATCATGAACAGGATGTTGGACGTGCCGTGCAGCCGATCGAACTCCGTGCGCAGCGGATCGGTCGCGGCCAGCGCCGACACGGGGCCGTTGACCTGAGCCTGGATCGCGTTGACGCGGGGGATGATGTAGGCGCCCGTAGCGGCCATCATGGACAACATGACGACCATGATGCCGACCCGCACGCCGTAGCGGATCGGCCGCGCGCCCAACAGCCGGTGCAGGGTCAGCGTCACGAACATGATCGCGAACATGGCGTACGACAGCCAGGTCAGGCGCATCAGTACTTCGCCAAACACCTGTCCGGCCAGGACGCGGCCGTCGGTCGCGTTCCAGGCCTGCAAGACCCCGAAAACCGATGGCGCCACGACGGCGCCGGCCACGATCAGGCCGCCCACCCACAGCACCAGCGCCACGACATAGAGGTAGCGCAGCAAGACCATCGCTTCCATTTTACTGATAAACTTTCCCTTTCCCTTCTGCATTCGTTAATCGCTATTGGCGGCGCCAGAGTGCCGCCTGACAACGCTGGATGGAGCACCGTTGACCCAGATTCGCGCCGCACACAGTGATTCGCTTCGCCGCCTCGCCGCCGAGCAGGATGCGCGGAATTCCGCGCTGCTCAAGCAGACGCCCACCATGGGCGCCGAGGTGCGTTCCGAGGTCTTGCCGTTGGCCATTGACCTGCGCGCGGCGGCGCTGACGGACGCGCAGGATGCCGCGCTCGGCGCGCTGGAAAAGACCGCGGCCACGGTCGCGATCGAATCGCTGATCTCGCTGGCCAAGATCAACGACATCGACCATCTCGGTGGCGGCCTGGAACTGATCGGCCCGCTGATGATGACGCTGGGCGTGGTCGACTACCAGGGCCGCCAGTTTTCGATCGAGCACGGACACACCAGCATTGGCTACTACGGCGCGTTGACCGCACTGGGCTTCCTGCCCCGGGCGCGCGTCATCGACAGCTTCCGCCGCAGCCTCGACATCGCGGGGCACGTGTCCTGGATTCCGGGAGGTTCGCCGATCGGCTCGGGACGTCTCGGTATCACGGTTCCCGCCACCGCCGGCTGGGCGCTGGGCCTCAAGGCGGCGCACGGCGCCGACTCCTTCGTGATCTGCCATTGTGGCGACGCGGGGTGGGTGTCCGGGCAGGCGCTCAACGGCCTGATCACCGCGAGCCTGCACAAGGCGCCGATGACGCTGGTGATGCATCGCAACAGCATCCAGCTCTCCGGCACGACCGAGCAGGTCATGGCGAAGGACCCGCGGCCGATCGTGTCGAGTCTCGGCGTGGAAGTGATCGAGATCCAGTCGCTGCACGATCGCAAGCAGCTGTTCTCGGCCTACAAGCGCGCCTCGGAACTGGCGCGCGATGGCAAGCCGTCGTTGATCTACCCGGTGGGTTTTGGCGCGGCTGTCGGCACCAAGACGACGATTCACGATTTCGGTCAGCGCTATGGCATCGCGCGCGAAACCGAGCACTTCGCCGCGAAGCACAAGGTCGCGCTCGAGACGGCCGTACATGTGCCCGGCTCGTTGATGAGTTATCGCGATCCGCACGCCATGCTCGAGTGCATGTTCTACGTCAACGGCCTGCCCGGTGGCGAGGCGCATCACGATGGCGGCATGAAGGGTCGCGACCATGCGGCGGTGCTGGCCAACCCGATGCTGCAACTCTCGGCGGCAGAGCAGGCGGCGTTGTCCGCGCTCCAGCAGCAGCCCACGCGAGTGGTCGCGCAGTCGGCGCGTCCGGCGAAGGGCTCGCCGAACCTGGTGCTCGACGATGCGGACGTGGCAGGCATCGCGCTTCCCGGCACGGACAAGGGTGTGTCCGCTCGCGCAGGCTCAGAGGCGGCCTACGCGGCCGTCGCGAAGAAGTACCCCTCGAACTGCTTCTTCGTCTCGTGCGATCTCAACCCTTCGACCAAGCTCGGCAAGGCCGCGGCGCTCGTGCCGGCCGGCCACTCGATCGAGATGAGCATCCAAGAGCAGGCCGCAACGCTCGTGGCGGACGGCCTGTCGATGGTGCAAGGGCGTCCACAGCTCAATGCCTTCGCGACGTTTGCCGCGTTCACTGAGGGGATTGCCCGAGAGGGTTTCGAATTCTGGCGCTATCAGCGCAACCTCAATGGCGTGAACGAAGGCCTCAACGTGCTGATGCACCTCTCGCACGTCGGCGCGTGCACGGGGCGCGATCATTTCTCGGGCTGGAGCCTCGACTGGATCAACCTGTCGCTCGGCTACCTGCCGTTCCTGCATCGGATTTACGCACCGGCGGACGCCCGGGCCGCATTTATCGCGGTGCGTGATGCCGCGGCGCATTATGGCGGCCACATTGTCGCGATTCCGCGCGACACGCTGCCGGTGCTCACCAAGCAGGGCAGCAGTGAGCCGCTGTGGCAGGGCACCGACGCCTGGACGCCGTCAACGGTGCTGCGCGCGCATGCCGATGCGAAAGCTGTCATCCTGGCCATTGGCGCGCCGTCCTATATTGCCGCGGCGGCCGCGGAGCGGGCGAGCGCTCAAGGCGTCCCGACCGACGCGGTCGTCGTCAACGGGTTCCCGCTCGCAGACGACTTCTTTGCCGGCATCGCCGCGAAGTACTCGCGCGTGCTGACGCTCGAGGACGGCCTGATCGGTACGCCGTCGTCCGGGCCGCGTGGTTTCGCCGCGCTCGCCTCCGGCCACCTCGGCGGGACGGGCGTCGCGTTGCAGCACTTCGGGATCGTCGATCCCACCGTTGCGCCGTCGGAGTCGTTCCTCGAGTTGTGGGAACACTTCGGCATGACCGAAGCCAAGCTGGTGTCCGCACTCGTCGACCACAAATAGCCGGAAGGACTGAGCGTGTCCAAGAAGCCGTTCGTCGCCATCGTTGCTGCCTGCGCGCTGGCGTCATCTGTCACCAACCACGCCCAGTTATCCCCAGCCGGTGTGCAGGAGCCGTCGTGGTCGCCCGATGGCAAGCGCGTCGCGGTGTCCTATCTCGATCGCATCTGGACGATGGCCGCCGACGGCAGGCAGGCGCGGCCGATCGTTGCGGAATCCAGGACCCAGGTGCCGCAGGATATCGTGGAGCGCGAACCGGCATGGTCGCCGGACGGAACCCGCATCGCCTACGCGCTCAATCGTGGCACCGGGTTCGACATCGTGGTCGTCGCGATGAAGAACGGCCTGGCAACTGGAAATCCAACTACGGTCACAACGCTGCCCGGTGATGAGCGG
Source organism: Acidimicrobiia bacterium (assembly GCA_038144855.1). Lineage (GTDB taxonomy): Bacteria > Acidobacteriota > Vicinamibacteria > Vicinamibacterales > UBA2999 > 12-FULL-67-14b. The sequence goes on from JAYQOO010000003.1 coordinate 40,915, forward strand.
TGGCCGTCGTGGACGCCGGACGGCCGCATCGTCTTTGCGCATCGCGCCGCGCCGCCGGCGGGCCGGAACGGGGACCCGAGCCTGCAGTACGACATCTACATCTCCGTGCCGGTGTCCGGATCGGACGCGTGGCAGGCGCCGCTTCCCTTGAGCGAGACCACCGACAGCGAGACCTACCCGCGCGTGTCGCCCGACGGACTCAAGGTGGCGTTCATTTCCGAGCGCGAATCGGAAGACGATCTCGATCTCTGGTGGATGCCGGTACCGCCGGCCAGCATCATGAAGCCGGTTCCGCTTGGCGCTCGTCCGCCAAAGCCGGTGTCCTCGTCAGTACAGTCCGCCGGCAGCGACGGCCGCCCACTGCGCGCCAATCGCATCACGCGCGTCCGCGGTAATGAAGCGTATCCGTCGTGGGCGCCTGACAACGCGCGCGTGGCGTTCTACGCGGTGCGCGAAGGCATTGGTTCCGTGTGGGTCGCGACGGCAGAGCCGCCTCGCCCTGAGCCGACCGAAGATCCGTCGCCGCGCAGCAAGCCCGCCGCCCAACCGCAGCTGGTCTCGCGCAAGGGAGGTGCTCCGGCGTGGTCGCCAGACGGCAAGACACTGCTGGTCAGCGGACTGCCCGATCCGCAGCCGGTTTACAACGGCAACCCGCTTCGTGACGGCGGCGAGGCGCCGCCACTGTTTGCGTTGAACAGCGCCTTCCAGTTGTGGCGCGTTGCGGCGCCGTTGCCGGTTCACGAGGACGGCGGTGCCGTTCTCGCCGAGATCGCACCGTCACCGACCGTGTTCGCCGCGATGTTCGATCGCGTCTGGTCGACGCTGAAGACGCTGTACTACTCGTCCGGACCGTCGGCGGAACAGTGGACGGCGGCCCGCGATGCCCATCGCACGCGCGCCACGGCGGCAAAGACCGAAGCCGATTTCGAGGCGGTGCTCGACGAGATGGTGGCGGCGCAACCGCTGATCAAGCCCGTCGTCACTTCAAACGGTGCCGTCGTCGTGTCGGGGCACCCGCTCGCTTCGGAAGCGGGCCGTCTCGCGTTCGAAAAGGGCGGCAACGTGGTTGACGCCATGATCGCCGTCTCTTTTGCGCTCGGCGTCGTTGAACCGGAAGCCTCTGGCATCGGTGGCGACGGATCGGCGGTTCTCTATTTGAAGGGGATGAAGAAGCCGACGGTCATCGAATACAAGGACATGACGCCGATCAAGGCGACGCCGGACAATCCGCTGATGGTGCAGGACGGTCGGGTGGTTGCCGATGGTCCAGCTGCCGCAAACATCCCGGGCGTCGTGGCCGGGCTCGACTACCTGTATCGCACCTACGGCAGCGGCAAGGTGAAATGGGAAGACCTCGTCGCGCCGGCAATCACGCTGGCTGATGACGGCTTCATCCTCGACGAAGGGCTGCCGTCGAGCATTGCAGAAGGCCGTCGCTTCCTGGCGAAGTGGCCTGAGGCGGCGAAGATCTACCTGCCGGACGGCAAGGTACCACGGCCGGGCGATCGCTTCTTCAACAAGGACTATGCGACGACGTTGAAGGCGATTCAGAAGGGTGGCGCCGACGCGTTCTATAAGGGTGAGATCGCCAGAAAGATCGCCGCCGACATGGAAGAGAACGGGGGCATCATCACCTACGCCGACATGGCGCAATACCGCGCGATCGAGCGCGTGCCGGTCGCCGGGCACTATCGCGGTCACACGCTGTATGCCGGCGGACCACCGCTTTCAACCGGCATCCAGTTGTTCGAATCGCTGCACGTGCTCGAGAATTACCAGCCGAAGCCGGGCGCACGGGCACATCTGGACGCTGACTACTTCCACTACCTGATGGAAGCGTGGAAGGTGCGCGATCCGCTGCGACGGGTGGCCGACCCGGAGCGGTGGCCGGTAGAGTTCGAGGAGCACCTCACCGACGCGCACGCCAGGACGCTGTTCAACAAGATCGATGCGAAGAAGGCGATGCGCTACGAGCGCACCCCGCCGGATGATGCGCCGACGACACCGACCGCGCCGACGCCGCGCATCAGCACCGGGACCACGTCGTTTGCGGTGGCTGATGCCGAAGGCAACATGATCGCGGTCACGCAGACCCTCAGCACCTGGGGTGGCACCTTTTACGTCTCGAAGGGGCTTGGATTCCTCTACAACAACCACCTGCGCTCGAGCCGGCTGACGCCCGGCGCCTATGGCAGCCTGGTGCCGCTGATGCGCTCGTCAACGGCGGCGGTGCCGACGCTGGTCTTTGAGAAGAAGGCATCCGGCGAGGAAGTGCCCCGGCTGGCGGTTGGTTGCGCCGGCAACGCGTGGATTCCCCTGTCGGTCTACAACATCATTACCGGCGTGATCGACGGCAAGTTGGGCGCGCAGGCCGCGATTGAGGCGCCCCGCTTCCTGCCGGGCCGAGACCCGGCCGATCCGATCGACAACGGCGAGCGCATCGAGATCGAGGACCGCTTCCCGCGCGGGGTGCTCCAGAACCTGATCGATCGGGGCCATAAGTTCCAGAAGATTGGCCGCAAGGGCGAAGTGCGCTACGGCTACGCCGCCGCCATCACTGTCGATGTGGCCGGCCGCAAGGTCGAGGGCGGTGCTGAACCCCGCCGCTCGCACGCCGCGGTGCCGTTCGCCAAGGGAAACCAAACGACCGCGCAGTAATCAAAGAGTAGAGACCATGAGCCTGATCGATCCAGGAAAGAAAGCGCCCGCGTTCTCGTTGCCGGACCAGGCGGGCAAGAAGCACTCGCTTGCCGACTATGCCGGCAAGCCTGTCGTCATCTACTTCTACCCGAAGGACGACACGCCGGGCTGCACGAAGGAGTCGTGCGCGTTCCAGGACAACCTGCCGAAGTTCACCAAGAGCAAGGCGGCGATCCTTGGCGTCAGCGTGCTCGACTCCGCGAGCAAGGCGAAGTTCGCCAAGAAGTACAGCCTGACGTTTCCGCTGCTGGCCGACGAAGATCACGCGATGATCGAGAAGTACGGCGTGTGGCAGGAGAAGTCGATGTACGGCAAGAAATACATGGGCGTGGCCCGCACCACCTACCTGATCGGCGCCGACGGCAAGGTCGTGAAGCGCTGGGACGGCGTGAAGGTCGACGGCCACGCCGAGGAAATACTTGCCGCAGTCAACGAGCTCTGAGCTGCGCCTGCACGTCGCCGGCATGGACTGCGCCGATGAAGCGGCGCTGATCCGCCATGCGCTCGCCAAACGCGGCATCGAGTCGCTGAATTTCGATCTGGTCGGCCGCCGCGTCGACGTCACCTTCAACCCGGACGTGATCTCACCCAACGCGATCCTCGCGGCGGTGGCGGCCACCGGCCTGGCCGCGCATTCCCACCAGGCCGGCGATGAGGTGCACGACGATCATCACGGGCATGACCACCACCACGAGTCGGCACAGTGGTGGGCCCTCGCCAGCGGTGTGGTGTTCGTGATCGGCTGGGTGATCGATGGCGTGTATGCAGACAGTTGGACCGAGGCGATCTTCGGCCATGGTGAAGCGCTCGATCACTCGCATCATCCGTATGCGGCGGTCGCCTACGGCATCGCCGCCGTTACCGGGCTGTGGCCGATGGTGCCGCGCGCGATCACCTCGCTGCGCTTCGCGCGGCTCGACATGCACGTGCTGGTGTGCCTGTCGGCGATCGGCGCCGCGGCGATCGGTCAGTGGGCGGAAGCGTCTGCCGTCGCATTTCTCTTCGCCATCGCACACCTGCTCGAAGCCTGGAGCATCGAACGCGCCCGCCATGCCGTCTCGAATCTCGTCGGGCACGAACCCGGCTGGGCCGATGATCGCGGGCATGAATCTGCACCGGTCGAGCGGTGGATCGAGCGCTTCGCGTCGATCTACACGCCGGTCGTCACCTTCGCGGCAATCGCCGTCGTGCTCGGCCCGCCATTGTTCTTTTTCTTGACCGGCCTCCGGCCGGTCGATGGTGGTCTCTGGGGCGTGTGGTTTTATCGCGGCCTGATCTTCCTCGTGCTCGCGTGTCCCTGCGCGCTGGTGATCTCGACACCCGTGACGGTGGTCGCGGCCCTGACGTCGGCGGCGAGAAAGGGCGTGTTGTTCAAGGGTGGAGCACCGCTTGAGCGCGTCGCGGCAGCCAAAGCGCCAACCTTGCAGGCCGTGGCGGATGCCGGTGTTGCCGTGCAGTGCCGGACCTCGTCGGCTCCGCTCAGCAAGGCCGACGTCGTATTGACCTGTGACCACGACGAAGACATCGCGTTTCTCGTGAGTCACTCGAAGCGTGCGCTTCGGGTGATCCGCCAGAACGTGGGGATTGCCCTGGGGACGAAGTTCGCGTTCCTGGTGTTCGCGGTCTTTGGCGCGGCTCCCCTGTGGCTGGCCGTGCTTGCCGACACCGGGGCGACCGTGGTCGTGACCCTGAACGGACTTCGACTGCTTCGCGCATAAGGTCCGGCTAAAGCCGGACACCGCAGGGTCTTGGCGCATCTCCCGCAGGCTCCGCCTCGCGTCTCATCTCATGGTCTGGCCACCATGATTCCTGCGCCATCCGCCTTCAGGCGAACTGTTCCGAGCGCTGTATGCTACGCGCATTAAATTGCTGCTGGCGTTTCTCGCAACCGGCTTGCTGATCGTCTCCGCAGAACAAGCCAAGCCCACTCTTGCTGATCTGTCGTGGATGGCTGGATCGTGGTCCGGCGTGTCGCGCGGCATCGAGATGGAAGAGCACTGGACCGCGGCGAAGGGCAACTCCATGATCGGCGTGCATCGCGACGTCGGCAAGGTCCGGACGCTGTCGTTCGAGTTCCTGCGCATCGAGCAGCAGGGTGATCAGATTGTCTATTTGTCGATGCCGAACGGGCGCTCACCGGCGACGCCATTCCCGCTGAAGGAAGTGGCGGGCATGCGCGTGGTGTTCGAGAATCCGGCCCACGACTTTCCGCAGCGCATCATCTACTGGAAGGACGGCGCCGAGCTTCGTGCCCGCATCGAGGGCACCATGAACGGAAAAGCCGGGAGCCAGGAATGGTCCTGGTCCCCCGGCGGCTTGAAGTAGGTTCGACGGGTCCGGGTTACTGCTTCGGCCGGCGCTGGCGCGGCGGACCGTCAGGGCGCTGGTCGCGCCGTTCTTTCAGCTTGGCGAGCTGGTCGGCGGTCAGGATCTGCAGTGACTCCTTGCGGATCTTGGCGTTGAGGATCATCGCGTCGGCTTGTGCAGAAGCCGCTTCCTGGCTCTTGGCGCGAATCGCCGATTCGTTGATCGTCTCGGCATCCATCAACTCGCGCATGCCCTCATGCGCCGCGCGCGTCTTCTCGCCAATCGCCTTGAACTCCGCCTCGTGCGACTCGGCGATCTTCTTGAGTTGTTCCTTCTGGTCGTCGGACAGGTCGAGTCCGCGGAAGCCCATCGGTCCCCCGGGGCCGCCGGGACCGCGCATCCGCATGCCCGGGCCGGGGCCGCCGGGCCCAAGTCCCATCGGCCCGCCGAAGCCAGGTCCGCGGCGCGGCTGATCCTGTTGTGCAGCTACGAATACCGGCGCTGCGACGGCCAATGCCAGAGCAGCCACACCGGCAACCACTGAGGTCTTGAATTTTGTCGTCATGAGACTTTTCTCCCGATGGCCTGTTGGCCTGTTTGCCCGTTGGCCTTCATGACTCATATGACGGGATTATCGTGGCAGCGGCATGGCCGCGATGTGACAAAAGCATGGCATCCGGTTCCGGCGCGCGCGAGCAGGGAAATCGCCCGGAAATTGTGGAAGACTTGAGCTGTGTCACGGGTTCTCGTCGTCGAAGATGAAGCGCACATTCGCGAGCTGATTCAGCTCCACCTTGGGCTTGAGGGCCTCGAGATCGAGGCGATTGCGGACGGGCAGGAGGCGCTGGCGCGCGCCAATGCGGAGTCGTTCGACCTGATCATCCTCGACCTGATGCTGCCGGGCGTGGATGGCATTGCGATCTGCCGCGCCGTGCGTCGCGACGGGCCCAACCAGGACGTGCCGATCCTGATGCTGACCGCGCGACGCGAGGAAAGCGACAAGGTGCTCGGTCTTGAAAGCGGCGCCGACGATTACCTGGCCAAGCCGTTTGGCATTCGCGAACTCGTCGCCCGCGCGCGCGCGTTGCTGCGACGCCCGCGCCGTTCCCAGTTGCAGGCCGAGGCGGTGAACAGCGGCGAGAAGCCGATCGAACTGCACGGCATCCAGATTGATCCCGCCCGTCGCCGCGTCCGCGCGAAGAGCGAAGAGATCGACCTGACGGCACAGGAGTTTCGCTTGCTGCTGGTGCTCGCCACGCACCCGGGCATCGTGTTCAGCCGCGAAGCGCTGCTGTCGCGGGTCTGGCCCGACCACACGTTTGTCACCGAGCGGAGCGTCGACTCGCTGGTGAAGCGCCTGCGGCGACGGATTGAGAAGGACCCTGCGAATCCCGAGATCATCCTGACGGTGTGGGGCAGCGGCTACAAGTGCGCTGATGTCTAAGCGGGCCTTCGCTCGATCGTTGTATTGGCGCATCGGGCTTGGCTTCATCTTTTTCCTCGCCGTGACGATCGTGCTGCAGGTGGCGCTGTTCATCTGGGTCGCCGGCGAGACCGAAGGCGGCATGCCCGAGCGGATGGGCCGCGACTTCGCTGAGCTGGTTGCCTCAGAATTCGAGTCCGCCTTGGCGCGCGATCCGCAACTCGATCTCCGCGCCTACGCCGAGCGACGCATCAACGAACTGCACCGCCCTGCGGCCATCATGTTTCCCGACGGTTCCGCGATCGCGCCTGACGGCACCGAACTGCCGCGCGGGATGCGCTTCCCGGGACAGTTCCGGCGTCGAGGTCCGGGCGGACCTGGCGGGCCGGGACCAGGCCCTGGTGATCGCGGATTTGGCGGTCCGGGTCCGGACGGACCGGGCCCGCGCGGTGAAGGGCCGCGAATGCGCGACGGTGGTGGACCGCCGGGGCCGCCGCCGGATGGCGGTGGTGCTCCGCGCATGTTTGGTCCGCCACGGCGCGGTCCCGTCATGGCGCCCATCCGCCAGAACGACATCGTCGTCGCGATGGTCTGGGTGCCGCCGTTAACGGGAATTCAACGCGTGGCGCAGGCGATCGGGATGCCGATCGCCGTGGGCGGGTTGCTGCTGCTGATCGGCGCGACCGCACTGGCGACGCTCGTGATCTTCCGTCCCGCCCAGGCGAGACTGAGCGCGCTCGAGGACGCCGCGCGCAGGTTCGGTGACGGCGATCTGTCCGCGCGCGCGCCCGCGGTGGGCGGTGACGAGGTCACCGCGGTGGCCACGGCCTTCAACCGCATGGCGTCCGACCTTGCCGCCCGCCAGGCGCAACTGGTCGAAGCTGATCGCGCCCGCCGCCAATTGCTCGCCGACGTGTCCCACGAACTGATGACTCCGCTGACCGCCATTCGCGGCTATGCCGAGACGCTGGCGCTGCCGCAGTTCCTGCCGTCATCAACCGAAGGGCAGCGCGCCGTGAAGGTGATCCAGGAAGAAGGGGAGCGCATCGAGCGCCTGGTTGGCGACCTGCTTGACCTGGCGCGATTCGAGGCGCGCGGGCTGTCGCTTGCCACCGAACTTGTGGACGTGGACGAGATCTTCGAGCGCGTGTCCGAGCGCCACGCCAAGGCTGCAGCCGACAAGGGCGTCACCATCGAGGTGCATCCGCACGACGACATGCGGATCATGGCCGACCCGATGCGGCTCGAACAGGCGGTGCAGAACCTGGCGGCCAACGCGCTGCGGCACACGCCGCATGGTGGCCGCGTGACGCTGGCCGCGCAGCGGGTCGAGGGACAGGTGCGCATCACCGTTGCCGACAATGGCGCCGGCATCGCACCGGAGCATTTGCCGCACGTGTTCGACCGTTTTTACAAGGCGGATCAGTCACGCGCCCACGCCGGTGGATCAGGCCTTGGCCTGTCGATCGTGAAGGCGATCATCGAACGGCACGGCGGCACCGTGTCGGTGTGCAGCACTCAGGGCGTGGAGACGGTGTTCGAGATTGCGTTGCCCGACCGCGCGTCAGCCGATCGCAACAGCGTCGAGAATATCCCCTGAAGCAGGTCGGTGCGATCGGCGAGCACGTCGAACAGCCCGCCGCGATCGATCCGCAGGACCGTGCTGTCGGCCGTCGCCGTCACGGTCGCGTCAATCGGAGTGCCGGCCAGCGTCTCGTACATGCCAATCACGTCGCCCGCGGCCGCCGTGCCCTGTTGATTCGGGCCGTCGACGCTGAGCATTCCTGACAACACCACGAGCATCGCGGGCTCGCCATGCTTGCTGATGGCCTCCTTGCCCTCGCTCACGTTCCGCTCGCTCGCGGTGGCAGACAGCCGCCATAGCTGGGTGGCGGTCGCATGTGAGAGCAGCGGCGTGGACTGCAGCAGCAGCGCGCGATCGACCGGCCGCAGGTGTGCGGTGGCCTTGATGTCCGCCGGCAGGCTGCCATGCATCAGGGTGTGGCCCCTGGTGAGGTCGTGCGTGGCGATCAGCATGCGGAAGATGCCTTCCGCGAGTTCGACGTTCTCGGACAGCAGCGTCAGGAATTCGTCCGACGTCAGCGACAGCGTGATCGAACGCTCCGCGGCGACCAGGCGGTGCGGCATCGGCGCGCCTTCCAGCAACTGCTCGAAGCCCAGCGCCGCCGGCGCGGGAATGTCGTGGCCGTCATCCGTGCTGACGCGGCCGTCGAGCAGGAACTGGATCGTGTTGACGACCTGGCCGCGCTCGAAGATGACGTGGCCCTTCTCATGCCGCACCTGGCGGCCGAGACGGGCCAGGCGGAACATCTCGTCGATGTGGGTGAAGTCAAAGAGCTGAATGCGCCGCAGCCGGTCGGCGAGCTCGACCGCCGGCAGTGGCTCCTGCCAGAGCTCCTTGCGCCGTTCAGCCTTGAGGCGATTGGCGGCCAGCGCCCACGACGCGGCTTCGAACACGTGCTGATCGCGCACGTCACGATGGGCGAGCACATGTTCGAGATCGTCGGCGAGCGACCAGAGGCCACGTTCTTCGACCAGCAGCACCGCCGCGGACGCGATTGACTGGTCTTCGTCGTGCAGCAACTGCGCCACCGTGTCTTCGACGTCGCGCGGGCGGGTGCGGTAGATGACGTTGCCCTTGCGAATACGCTCGTCGGCGGGCATGTCGTCGAGAAGGACCATCACTCGCTTGCGCACTTCGCCGGTCAACAGGTTGTCGAGGTATTCGGCCGCCCGTGAGCGCACTTTCGGATCGGGGTCGTTGATCGCATGACGCACCACCGCGATATCCGAGTGGGGATGAATCAGCGCCAGCAGCGCAAACGTCCGGTTGATCGCGCGCGCATGCTTCTCGCGCAGCACGCGGGCCAGCAGGCAGCCGGAATCGAGGCCGCCCGCGACGAACAGATTGTGGTGCAGCGTGAGGGCGTTGAAGGCGCGTGCCGCCTCGACGCTGATGTGCCGCGTGATGACCTCCGCGTCGATCGGCAACTCCGGATGATCGGCATGCAGCCGTTTGAGTGCCGCGATCGCTCTGAAGCGCAGGAAGCCGTCCGGGTCGTCCATCGCCGCGACCAACGCGTCGGCTGAGGCCTTGAAGGGCAGCAGCGCCAGCGTCGATGGCACGTGCCGTCGAACCCAGAGATCCTCCTCGCGATCGCTCATGAAGTAGGTGAGCGGACCGATCACCGGTTCGCCGTAGCCGACCAGCACCGACCGGGCCGCCGACTTCAGCTGCCGATTGCGTAATAGCGACACCAACGGCGGCACGAACAGGAAATCACCGGCGCCAAGCGTGCCGGCGCTGGCAATGGCAGCCCGCGCCACCTCGCGGTTGGCGTCGTACATCAACGGCACCAGCAGCGGCCGGAAGGCGGGATTGGCGACGTCGCCGAGCGCGCGCGCCACCTGCAACCGCGCCGGCGCGGCCTGCTCACGGACGTCCGTCGCGAAGCGACGCAGTGTCTCGTCCGCCAGCGCCACATCGTCTTGACGCGGGCTTGACGCCAACGCGGCCGCGGCGACGATGGCGAGCGTCACGTCCGGCCCGGTGATGAATGGGCGCATGACATCCGCAGCGTCGCCGCCTCGCAGCACGGCGAGCGCCGAAACGGCGGCGATGCGCACGTTCGAGTCGACGTCCTTCAAGGCGCGCTCCACGCCCGGGACCCAACGCGCTGCCAGCGACGGCCCGGCGGCCTCGGCGACGTGCACCGCTCTCGCCCGAACGCCGGCGTCCTCATGCGCCAGCAGCAGGGGCGTCACGAGGTGGCGCTTGTCCATGGCGTCGAGCAGGTCGATGGCGTAGATCGCGCGACGCGGTTCGGGATGCGCGAGTTCGCTGACCAGCGTTTCAACCGTTGCGGGATCCGGATCCTTGAGCCGGAGCGTTGACGGCTCGACGGCCTGTTGTTCGATGCTGCGGCGGAACGAGCGCAAGTACTCGCGGCGAGCGGCGATCGACGTCACCACCCACAGGCCGACCATCACCACGCTGACATAGCTCAACTGCTGCCAGTCGAGACCGAAGCCCCAGTCCTTGATGCAGACCAGGATCAGCAGGGCGCCGAGGCCCTTGGCGAGCCGATCCATGGTGACGTCGATGAACGGCTTGGCGCGGTACTTGAGCTCGGCCGGAAGCGGCAGGAACAGGACCTCGCGCGACGTCTTGTCGACGGTGTAGCGGATCGAGGTGTCGAGGATGCGCCCGAAACTCGGCGCCCACAACGCGCGGTTCAGGAGGATGATCGTGGCCGAGGCGCCCATGCTGATCGGCAGGATCAGCAGCGCGAAGCCGATGCCCATCACGCGATGGATGCGGCTGGTGAGCGTCAACTGGATCACAAAGCCGGCCAGCGACAAATAGACGATCAGTTGTCCGAGGAACGCCGCAATGGCGTCGCCGTTGTCGGCGCCGCGCGCTTCGGCGACCGCCATGTTGACCTGCTGCTCGACAATCGCCGCGCAGATGGCGCCAAACGCGATCACCAGCGAGATGATCTGCAGGTGCCGCGACGATCGCAGCATGCGGATCGCCTCGCCGCCGCTGACGCCTTCTTCTTCGCCGGTCTTCGACGCGTCTGATGTGCCGGCTGTCTTCTCGCGCTTGACGATGGTCAAGACGATGACCAGGCAGGCCGACATCACGCCCGCGGCGATCAGGATCATGGTCTTGGAGCCGACCGACTGCACCAGGTAGGCCGTCAGGCCTGCGCCGGTTGCGCCGCCCAGGCTCGAGCCGGCGCCGATGAACCCGAAGATGCGCTTCGCCTGGCGTGGATCGTAGACGTCGTTGGCCAGCGTCCAGAACTGGCTGATCAGCAGGATCGCGAGGATCAGCGACACCACGTAGAACGCGACGGCGACCCAGTCCGCGGCGACGAACGTGAACAGAAACCAGAACAGGATCAGTAGCGCCGCGATGCCGATTTGGGTCACCGGGATCATCCAGCGGCGCGGCACCAGCGAGATCACCTTCGTGTATCCCTGCATGATCACGCCGATCAGGATGCCCATCGCGAACGTGACGTAGGGCAGGTCGTCGGCGCCAAGGCTGGAAATGAACTCCGACCGGGTAATCGGCTTGATGATGTTGTAGCTCGTCATGGCTAGGAACGAGTACAGGAACATCAAAAGCGCCGTCGTGCTCTCGCCGTCGCGAAGCTGGACGACGGGACGCAGGATTCTCGCTGCCAATGACGGACGCTCGGACATGGCTAAGGTGTGAGAATCTTATCCTGTGTTGAGTGTCGCGGAGCGCGTTCTAGGGCTCACCGGTAAGGAGCTGCGGCGCGCGTTCCCGATCTTTGCGTACCTGTTTCTCACCATGGCATCGAGCGTCGCCAGCAAGGCGGCGCGTGACGCGCTGTTTCTTGATCGTTACCGCGCGATCGATCTGCCATACGTCGACATCGCCATTGCCGTTCTGGTTGGCCTGGCGGCCAGCCTCTACATCTGGCTGGGTCATCGCACCAACCTGCGCAACCTGCTGGTCGGCAGCCTGGTCTTCTTCGCGCTGAACTCGTTGTTCTTCTGGGGATGGGCCGCCGTGGCGGATTACGAATCCGGCGCGCTCTTCATCGTCATCTACGTCTGGGTGGGCGTGTTCTCGGTGTTGGCGCCGTCGCAGGTGTGGACGTTGGCCAACTACGTGATGACGACACGGGAAGCGAAGCGATCGTTCGGCTTCATCGGCAGCGGTGCCATTCTCGGCTGGATCGTCGGCGGCCTGGCGACGCGCGAGGGCGTGTCCGAGTTCGGGACCGAAAGCGTGCTCGGGTTTGTCGCCGTCGCCCTGTTTGCGTGTGCCGGCATCGTGATCAAGATCTGGCGCGATCGTCCCGACTACGTGGGCAATGAAACGCCGGCCTCTGGATCGGCAGGAGAGCGGTTCCCGCTCTCGAGCAGCCTGCAGCTGGTTCGCGAGTCGCCGTACTTGCGGGCCATTGCGGCCCTGATCCTGATCTCGGCGATGACGACGACGATCGCGGGTTGGCAGTTCAAGGCGATCGCGAAAGCGTCGGTGCCGGCCACCGACGACCTGGCGATGTTCTTCGGCACCTTCAACATGGTGGCGGGCCTGATGTCGCTGGTGTTGCAATTGCTGCTGACCGGGCGGGTGCTGCGCACCCTTGGCGTCGGCCCGGCGTTGTTCATCGTGCCCACCGCCATGCTGATGGGGGCGGCGGGTGTCTGGCTGCTGGGTACTCTGGTGGCGGCGGCGGCGCTGAAGGCGAGCGACCAGGTGCTGCGCTATTCGATCGACAAGGCGACCGTCGAGCTGTTGTATCTGCCCGTGCCGGCCTCGCATACCTTCCGCGTGAAGTCGTTCATCGACACGGTGGTCTACCGGTTCGGGGATGCGATGGGCGGCATGATGGTGCTGCTGTTTGCGGCGGTCCTGGGCTGGTCGCCGGCCCACGTCTCGGTGATCACGATGGCGTTTGTCCTTATGTGGGTGTGCGTCGCTTATGCCGCACGGCGGCAGTACGTCGAAAACCTGCGCGAGAGCATCCACCAGCATCGCGTGGATTCCGAGCGCGCGGCGATGCCGGTGATCGATCGCGACACGACCGCGCACATCACGTCACGGTTGAAGGGCTCGCCCAAGGAAATTGCCTACGCGCTCAGCCTGTTCGAGCTGGCGCACGACCGGAAGATTCATCCCGCCGTGCGCGGGCTGCTGCGTCACGACATACCGGAGATTCGACAGCAGGCGATCCGGCTGCTGGCCCGGGCCGGCGACGCGTCGGTCAAAGCCGAGGTCGAGCAACTCGTCAAGGATCCGAACCTGTCGGTCCGCACCGAGGCGCTGCTGTATCTCACCGAGTTCGACTCCGGCGATCCGCTCCAGCGGATCGAAGCCCTCGGCGATTTTGAAGACTTCTCGATCCAGGCGTCGCTCGTCGCCTTCCTGGCGCGGCCCGGCCGGTCACAGAACCTGGACGCGGCGAAGCTGCTGCTGTCGAAGATGGTGGAGGCAGGCGGGGACGACGGCCGCCGCGGCCGGCTCGAAGCGGCGCGCCTGTTGTCGATCCTCCCCGACGCCTTCGATCGCGAGCTGAAGACGCTGCTGGACGACGAGGATGTCGAAGTGGCGCGGTCCGCAATTTCCGCGGTAGGCGCCTTGAAGAAGCGGCCGCTGATTGGTGAGCTGATCGATCGGGTCGATGAGCCGGCGTTGACCGATCACATTGCCACGGCGCTCGCCGCGTTCGGCGACCGCATTGTTGGCACGTTGCGCGACTACCTGGTGGACGGTGAGATGCGGGCCGAGGTCCGCCGGGAGATCCCGAAGATCCTCGAGGCGATTGGCAGCCGTGCCGCCCAGGAGGTGCTGACGGAGAGCGTCCTCGATCGCGACGTCGTGTTGCGCTATCACACCATTGCGGCGCTCAATCGGCTCGGCCAGGCACACCCCGCGCGCGCCACCGACCGGAAGCTGATCGAGTCCGTGCTTGCCGCCGAGATCATGGGCCACTACCGCTCCTACCAGGTGATGGGCACGCTTGGCGGCGCGCTTGCCGGTTCACTGAACGATCCGGCGAATCCACTTGATCATGGCCTGCGCGAGTCGATGGAGAAGGAGTCGGAGCGCATCTTCCGGCTGCTCAAGATTCTCTATCCACAATACGACTTGCACAGCGCGTACGTCAGCATGCAGTCCGACGATCCGATCGTGCACGACAACGCGGTGGAGTTTATGGACTCAGTGCTGCCTCCCGAGGTGCGGGCGTTGATCATTCCGTTGTTCGATCGTGAAGTGTCGGTCGGCGAGCGCATCGCGGCCGCCAATCGCATGCTGGGCTCGTCGCTGACCGATCGCGAAGAGGCGATCGAGGTCATGGCGCTCAGCGAGGATCCGTGGCTGCGCGCCTGTGCGGCCTACGCCATGGGGGAAATGCGCCTGACGCGCTTTGCCTCCACGCTCGATCAATGGGCGAAAGACGGTGACCCGCTGCTGCGCGCGACCGCCGTTGATGCGCGCGAAAAGCTGCGCCACGCTGCGGCAGCCGCTGCAGGCGTCGACGTGTTGTGAGCGGGGGGAGTGGGGTGGCCCCACTCACGCTATCGCGGTCCGATCGCTTCGGCCGCCGGGGAGTCCGGCCACTTGGGGACCGGTCGTGCGACGTAGCCGGCGTGGGCGAGGCGGCTCTGGAACAACGCCGTCTGTGACGCGACGAACTGCAGCCTGACGATCACCCGCAGCACGATATAGAGCTGGCCGATGGCGAATGCCACCGCGTTAGGAGACGACGCGCCAGGCGCAGCCAGGTAGTACACGACGATCACGATCAGGAACAGCATCGCGTTCATCTTGTAGAGGCCCCACGCGGCAATCGGGTGCCGGCGGACGAAGCGCCAGCTCGCAGCCAGTGCGCCGATCATGCTGCGGCGATCCTCCACGACCGCGCGGATCTTCGCGTAGTCGATCAGCATGTTCACGACCAGCACCGGCACGGCAAAGGCGAGGTAGAGGCCGGCGCGGATGAAGAATGCCGTGCGCTCCACCGTCAGGTCTTCGATCAGCGACGGATAGACCACCTCGAACAGCCAGTCGTGGTACGGTCCGAACAGCAGCCAGTAGACGCCCGCCGCGATCAGGCCTAGACGGATGAAGCGACCGAAGTAGACGCCGCACGCCGAGAAGAACGCACCGGCGCCGGTCTGATGATCGCGGGCCAGCCGATCAAGAATGCCGCCGGCCAGGAACAACGACAGCGCCATTTGCAGTGCCACGGCTATCGCGATCACGGCGGGCATGGCATCGCGGTCGGCGACCGCGCTGAGGTTCTTCATCACGGCCGCGAAGCCCATGATCGCCGGCACGAACGTCGCGCCGACGCCGGAGGTCTGCGCCAGAAACTCGTTCCACCAGTCGAAGTTGACGCTGTCGACCGCTTGTTGCGCCACCATGCTGGCCCCGAGGTGGGCCGTGATCTGTTCTTGCAGCAGTAACGCCAGCGGCGTGGCGACGAGCAGCGTCGAGAGCCACACGCCGACGACCAGCCAGGGCGCCCGCTTGATGCGCAGCACGCCGTCGAGAAAGGCAGCAATCATACGAAGAACGCCCCATTCAGCAGCAGGTCCTGCAGCCAGACCAGCCACCGCAGCGACCACTTCGCGGCCGCCGCCTTTCCGGCCCGGGCCGTCGTGATGCTGTTGTTGGTGAAGTTCGTGTCGAGCAGCAGGTGGCGCTCCGGATCGATCTGCGCCGACACGGCCTTTGAGGCGCTGTCGAACGTAAACACGCCCCAGCGGCCGAGGCCGTCCCAGGTGCGCCGCTCCTGGGAGCCGTTTTCAAACGTCACCAGCACGTCAACGGGGAACTGGCCCGCGGCGAGCCGCCTCGCCACGACAGTGGTGCGGAACTGCCCGTCAACCTTTGTCTCCTGGAACTTCAGTCCCTCTGGCGACTCCATGATCCCGCGCGCCTCGATCGGTTCGCTCGTCAGCCGATCAATCGCGTAGTCGAACGTGTTGGAACTCCGATACACCTGTTCGAGAAACCATTCGTGATCCTTGCCGGTGACTTCATTCAACACCGCAAAGAAATCCTCAGGCCGCGGATGTTTGAACTTCCAGCGCGTGAAGAAGACCGACAGCACGCGCTGCATGACCTCCCACGTGTGCATCCGCTCGAGCGTGTGCAGCATCAGCGCCGCCTTGTGGTACGACATGTTCTGGTGCGTGCCGGGCCACAGGCTCGCGGTGGGCACCGAGATCGAATCGCGATCCGGTGCGCGCCGGTAGGTGTTCATCCAGTTGGTGTCGGTCGCGCGCTGCAAGGCGATGTCGCGATACTGCCAGGGAATGAAGTCGCCGAAGAAGCGCTCGACGAGGTAGTTGGGTTGCAGGGCGATGGACTGCACTCGTGAGTCGCTGTATTCGTTGATGCCCTCGTCGAGCCAGGCGTGCTCGACTTCGTTATTGGCCACCATGCCGTACCAGAATTGATGGCCGACTTCATGCAGCACCACGTACTCGGGATCGTTGCTGCCCTGCGGCGACAGCCATCGTGTGCCGGCCGTCACGATGGTCGGATACTCCATGCCCCCGGAATCGCTCTGCCAGGCAGGATCGACGATCGTCAGCGTCGGATACGGATACGAGCCGTACCACTCGCCGTAGTAGCGCAACGCCGCGGCGGCGCCGGCGAAGTGACGCTCGGCCAGGTGCTCGTGCTCAGGCTGGAGCAGCAGGCGCATCTGCACCGGTGACCGCCCCGGCATCGTGAACGGCTGCCGCTTCTCGACGAAGTCCGGACTGGTGGCCCAGGCGAAGTCATGCACGTCCGTCTGGGTGTAGCGATAGGTGAGGCCGTTGGCAGCGGGCGTTCGCGATTGTTCGACGCCGGTGGCGCCAAGCTGCCAGCCATTGGGAACCGTCATCCGCACGTCGTAGTGGCCGAAGTCGGCAAAGAACTCGCTGTTGGCGAAGAACTGGTGCGCCATCCAGCCGGCATCCTCGAACGCGCCGAGTTTCGGGAACCACTGCGACGCGAAGAAATAGTTGCCGATCGCGCCGGTGCGATCGAAGTTCTTCGGGAACTTCCCGGTCCATTCGACGCGCAGGCGCAGGGTCTGTCCGGGTTGGACCGCGTCCTTCAGGAAGGTGAAGGCCAGTGATCGGTCCTGGTCGTTCTGATCGTCGGGGGACGCGTACTGCAGCTCCTTTGTCATGTCCAGCTCAGAGCCGTCGTCATTGAGGCGGACGATCTTCGTCACGTTGGTGTAGCCGAAGTCGTCGGGATCGCGCTCGGCAAACGGCTTGTCGCCAACCATGGCGCGCTGCCGGAGCCAGGTCGAGTTGGTATTTCGGAACGCGTTCCAATAAAGGTGCAGCCGGATCGAATAGGCGGCGACCCGGCCCGGATTGAGCCAGGTGATGACCTCGCGCCCGGTGAGCGTGCGCGCCGCCGGGTCGAGTGTGACGTCGATGTCGTAATTGGCGGTTTGCGGGGCCGTGCTGACGGGCCCGGCCTGGCCGGTCAGGGGCGGGTCTGCGGGCGCGACGGAAGGCGCCGTTGACGCGACCGGTGGCGGCTCCTGCGCCGATGCCCGGGCCAAGGAGGAAATGTGCAAGCCGCAGGCAAGCAGCGCCGCGAGTGCGGCTCCGCCAGGCAGAAAATGTCGGCGGAGTCGTTTTCTGTCTGCCACGCGGATTAATCGTAATACGTTTCCCGCGCTATAATCGGCGTTTCCAACTATGGCGATTCGAGTCTTGATGTACGGGTTGGGGCCGATCGGCGCGGCGGTTGCTCGCCAGCTGGCCTCGCGAAAAGGTTTCCAGATTGTCGGTGCGGTCGACATCGATCGCGCGAAGATCGGCCTCGATCTTGGCGAAGTGATCGGCCTCGGCAAAAAGCTGAGGGTGCGCGTCACCAACGACGTCAACGGCGCGATCAAGGCCGGCAAGCCGGACGTGGCGGTGCTCTGCACCAGCTCGTCGCTGAAGAAGGTGATGCCGCAGATCGAAGGCGTCCTCAAGAAAAAGGTCGCGATCGTGTCGACCACCGAGGAGTTGTCGTATCCCGTCGGCAAGAACCGCGCGCTGGCCAAGAAAATCGACGCCCTCGCCAAGAAGGCCAAGGTTGCCGTCGTCGGCACTGGCGTGAATCCGGGATTTGCGATGGATGCGCTGCCGATCACGCTGACCGGCATCAGCGAGCGCGTCGACAGCATCCGCGTCGACCGCGTCCAGGACGCGCGCTCGCGGCGGCTGCCGTTCCAGCAGAAGATCGGCTCCGGCTTGAACAAGGAGCAGTTCGCGCAGAAGGTGAAGGACGGCAGCGTTCGCCACGTCGGCCTCGCCGAAAGCGTGACGATGATTGCCGACTCGATGGGCTGGAAGCTCGACAAGGTCACCGACGAGATTCAGCCGAAGATCGCCGAGAAGGCGGTTGAGAGCGAACTGATCGCGGTTGACCCTGGTTATGTCTGCGGCATTATTCAGGACGGTATCGGCTACGTGAAGGGCAAGCCCGTGATCGTGCTCCACATGGAGGCCTATCTCGGCGCGCCCGAATCGTTCGATGCCGTGACGGTCGAGGGCAACCCGCGCATTACCTCGAAGGTGAGCGGCGGTCTGCACGGCGACATCGCAACCGCGTCGATCACGGTGAACAGCATTCCAAAGATCCTGCGCGTCTCGCCCGGCCTCCGCACCATGGCCGACATGCCGATTCCGAGCTGGTTCGGCGGCAAGTAGGGGTGAACCCGCAGGGTTCGCCGACTATTTCGCCTGACGAATTTCGACTCAAAGAAATAGAGGTGGGCCCGCCTTGACGTCTCCTGACAACCCGACCGCCCGAAACCACGATAAAATACCGCCATGCGCCAGCGACTCTTGCTCGTGTCGTCGGCCGTGGCCCTGCTCTCCACGGTGGCGGTAGGCGTGTCGCAGCAGCGGCGCGCCGGAGCGTTCGACCAGTCGATCAATCACCCGGCCATCAAGTACCTCACCGCTGATACCGACACCGCCGTGGATCGCATGAACGCGAGGCTTCGCGATGGTTCTGCGAAGCTCGTGTTCGACGACAAGACCGGATATCTCAAGAGCGTCCTCGACTTGCTCAACGTACCGGTCGAGTCGCAGATGCTCGTCTACACCCAGACGAGCCTGCAGGCGCAGCACATCCGGATGGACAATCCGCGCGCGATCTACTTCAACGACGCGGTGTCGGTCGGCTATATCCGTGGCGCGGGCCTGCTCGAGATCACCGCGCAGGACTCACGGATGGGCACCGTCTTCTACCAGTTGCACCAGACGCCTGCCGCGCAGCCGACGCTCGGCCGCGATTCGCAGTGCCTCCGCTGCCACCTGTCGTGGGACACGCTTGGCGTGCCTGGGCTGAGCATACTGACGACGTTTCCGCGCAAGAGTGAGAGCGACTACGCCAATGGCGGCACCGTCGACCACTACCGGCCGATCGATCAGCGCTGGGGCGGATGGTATGTGACCGGCAGGCGTGTGCCGGCGCGTCACATGGGCAACTTGCCGCTGATCATGCCGGTGGCCAGCAGCGCGGCGCAGAAGACCGTGCCGTCACTCGAAGGCCGATTCGATCTGAGCGGTTACCTTACGCCGTATAGCGACGTCGTGGCCTTGATGGTGCTTGAGCACCAGGCGCACTTCAGCAACCTGGTCACGCGAGCGACCTATGAGGCGCGGCTCGGCGAGCCGTTGCGGATTGCGGAGGCGGCCGATACGCTGGCCGACTACATGCTCTACGCCGATGAAGCCGCGATCCCGAGCCCGATCGAAGGCTCTTCGGGTTACGCCGAGAAGTTCGCGGCGATGGGTCCGAAGGATGCGAAGGGTCGCTCGCTGCGCGAGCTCGACCTCCAGACCCGCCTGCAGAAATACCCGCTGAGCTACATGATCTATTCGCAGGCATTCCGCGAGATGCCGGATGCGCCGAAGAACCTCGTGATGGGGAAGATCGACCGGGTGTTGTCGGGCGAGTTCACCGACAAGAAGTACGCACACCTGACGCCCGCGTTGCGGACCGCCATCCGCGAGATCCTGAGCGCGACCCTCGAACGTTCGTCGAACGCCCGCTGAGCGTTCGCCGAACGCTATCGCTCAATCGACCAGACGTACTCGGCGTGACCGTTTCGGACGATTTCTTCGGTGATCGTGGCGCGGAGCTTGCGCATCACGCCGACTGCGCGCACGTTGTTGATCTGCGTCTTGCCAATCAAGGTCTTGATGCCCCACTCCTGGAAGAGGAAATCCAGGTAGACATCGATCGCCGTCTGGAACACGCCCGTGCCCCACAAATGCGGCGCCATCGCAAAGCCGATTTCCGCGCGATCGTGATCGCCGAAGCGCAGCGCCATGAACAATCCGCTGACTTCGTCGTTTCCCGTGATCAGGGTGTAGCAGGCGGCGCGTCCGTCGGCGCGGCGTGACTGGCTCAGGCTGATCCAGCCGCCGAAATCCTCGATCGTCGCTGGCGGTGGGTCGAGATGAGCCGATACGTCGGGCCGCTGGAAGAGTGCCGTCAGGGCGGCAGCGTCCGACTCATGTACTTCGCGGAGACGCACGCCGTCACGCACAAGTTCGGGCAAGGATTCCAAAGTCGCAGGGCTCACACAAGAAAGTCAGATCCGCGCTAGGTCTTTGGGGCGCGGAAAGTCAGGGGACACAGTGGTGCGACTGGTCCCCCGAATCAAGGGCCAGGCGCTATTTCTTCGCGCAGGGAGTGACGAGGCTAACTGCTAAAGAATCAAGGAGTTGGGCTCTGTGGCCAGGTGGTGTGGCGGCAAGTCTGTTGTCCCACTCCTCGAGCATTGCACCGAGTTGCGCCTTGAGTTGCGACAGGGCCGCCAGTTCGGCGTCAATACGGGCCAGCCGCTCGCCCACGATTGCACGGACTTTCCGGCAGGGCGCGCCGCCGCGATCGCGTTCTGCAAATACGCGGGCGAGATCCTTGATCGAGAAGCCGGTCGCCAGGGAGCGGCGGATCAGCGCGCCGCGCGCCGCGGCATCTGCGGGATATCGCCGATACCCGGCGCGCGTCCGCGCCGGCTTCGGCAGCACGCCGCAGCGTTCGTAGTAGCGCAACGTGTCGGTGCTGACACCGGCCGCGTCCGCAAGCTCGCGAGGGCTCAGTGTCACAGGTGTAGCGTCACTTGGCTCGAGCAGTGACGGCGGTCGTATCACCCGTGTGGTGATCGGCGATCTGGAATTTAATGAACTCGTGTACGGCGCGCAGCGAATTGGCGTCGGTGGTGAAGATGTCCACCCTGCCGCCCCCGGACGTTTCGACGTAAACGAAACGAATCCGGTTCTTCATCGCGGCCATCTGATCTGTGCCGGGCACCTTGGTGCCGTGGATCAGCATTGGCGCCTCGAAGTTTCCATCGCCGAACATCTGGGCGATGTGCGGGAGGTGGCTGCGGATCGCGTCGCGATTGGCCGTGTCGGCGCGGTCCTTGACGGAGATGTCCACGGCGCCACCGTCCGGATGCAGGCGGAAGCTGTGCACGGTCTTGTCCTGGTCGAAGCCCATGACGTGGGCGCCGCGCTCCTTGACCTGGTCGTGTGACTGGCCCGCAGGAGCCTGGAGCATGAGCGAGGCGAGCAAAACGGTTGTGATCATCATGCTTCCGACAGTACGCCTTGGAACCATTCCAAGGTCAAGCCCTTGGTCAGCCGAGATTGAGGCGCTGCCGTTTCAGGTAGAGGCCTTTGCGCGACAGCCCCAGCAGCCGCGCGGCCTCGTCTAGATGGCCGTCGGTCATCGCCAAGGCTCGCTGAATCGCCGCCCGCTCGACATGTTCGACCGCGGCCGACAATGGCTGATCGATGCGTGTCACAACCTCATCGAACAGTCGTGGCGATCGATGTGCCGGGACGGTTCGGCTGCTCTGAGCGATGTCTTCGGACAGGTGGGCCGGCATGATCACGGTGCCAGGTTCCGCCATCGCGACCAGGCGGCGGATTTCGTTCGCCAATTGCCGCACATTCCCTGGCCATCGATACAGGACGAGGTACTCGAGCGTCTCATCGGCGATCCGCAGCATCGGCTTGTGCAGTTCGGAGCCGAACTGCTCCAGGAAGTGCTCGACCAGGGCCGGGATTTCTTCCCTCCGCTCGCGGAGTGGCGGGATGTTCAGCCGGATGACGTTCAATCGGTAGTAGAGGTCTTCGCAGAATCGTCCCTCGGCAACCAACTGGTCAAGGTTGGCGTTGGTGGCGGCGACCACTCGGACGTCCACGTGCTGTGGCCGAGTCTCGCCGAGCGGGAGGATTTCGCCGGATTCGAGGAATCTCAGCAGCTTCGGTTGAGACTCAAGTGGCATCTCTCCGATTTCGTCGAGAAAGAGCGTGCCGCCTGCCGCCGCGCGAATCACCCCGGCCGAATCACCGATCGCACCGGTGAACGCGCCTCTCTTGTGACCAAACAGCTGGCTGTCGATCATTTCTCGTGGCACGGTACTGCAGTTGAAGGGGAGGAAAGTGTGCTGGCTTCGCGCGGACGCGCGATGCAGCGCCTTGGCGAAAAGTTCTTTGCCGACTCCCGTCTCGCCAGTGAGCAGCACTGTGACGGTTGTAGCTGCGGCGCGACGCACCGCTGCGACAAGGTCAAGCATGCGCTGAGATGAGCAGATGAGATCCAGATGCTGCTCGATAGACTGCGCGGGCCAAAAGGCCCGTTCCCTCTCTGCCGCGCGCGCGTTCGCCAGCTCGATGGAACTTCTCACAATGCGCGCGATAGCCTGCAACGTCGCGACGCAACTGATACCGGCCTTCGACTCGACACGTAGCTCAAATGCTCTGTTCAAGTGGGAGCCGAGTGGGATCGTTAGACCTTTGCTGCCGGGCGTCTGGGAATTGGACTGCTGGACTCTCACGTGTTCGGCGATTCCGCTGTTCTCAATTAGGGCTTTCGTTTGTGCACCAAGGAGCAGGGCATGCCCTCCAGAAGACATGAGTGCGGCAACCTCTTCGCTCCATAGCGTATCTATGCCTGGACCTGGGTCTGGTGCAGGCGGGTGGGCTGAGATTGTCTCGCGCCGCTCAAATTCGGTGGCTTCGGCAAGAGCATTTCGGCCAATTGCGCGAAAAGCTTGCTCGGCACGGCAGTAGTAGTGGAGCGCATACGACCGCTCCTTACTTGCTAGCAGTCCTCCCATGACTCGGGAGGCCTCAGCCGCGATCTCGATCGGCGGTTGCGGCTTGGAGTTCAGAACCTCCATGACAATGGAGACGCCCTCTGCAGGCTGGCCGGTGCGGCCGTGGCCCTCGGCATAGAGCAACTTGGCTCTGGAGATTACGCGCCGGTCGCCCATACGTTCCATTCGCGCGACCGAGTCCTGCAATATCGACAATCCCTCGCGAACCGCTCCGACAGCGTATAGCCATCGCACGTGAGTCAGTAGGTGCTGCAAGCCAAAAATCGAATCACGCAGACCAGGGTTGCCGTCGATGACTAGCCGAATGGATTGATTCAGGGTTCCCGCTGCATCGAGATCATGTTGGAGAAGTCGAACCTCCATTAGCGTTTAGAGGATGGCGAGGCAGCGGCCTCCATTCTTAGGTGCAGTTTCGAGGGCGCGACGAAGCCATTGCTCGGCCTCTGTGAACTGCGATTGAACCAGAAGTAGGTGTCCTATCGTCCCTGCGAGGTTCGTACTCGGCGGCTCGCCCTCTTGATCTTCCACCAATGCCAGCGCTAATCGGAGCGCCTCTGCGCTGTCGCCCTCTTCGAACGTGAGTGCAACTTCGGTGTGCAGGAACGGAATGATATACGCCCGCTCAGTCACCTTCGGAAGCAGGGCGCGCCCGATCTCAAGATGTCTCCGCGCACTAGGAAGTAGCGATAGTTTTGTTGCCAGCTCGGTTAGACCAACCTGCAGGCACAGTGCAAGTGAAGGGCTTCCGATGTGGTGGATCTTGCGTCTGAGTCCTTCTAAGTCTTCGATGGCATGATGCAGTCCGAGAAATCTGATCTTGTTGCGAAAGAGCTGCTGCAAAAGTCTGGCCTCTTCGAACAGATGCCCATGCCGTGCAGCCAGCTCCGCGCCGAGTCGAAAATGCTCCGATCCTGCGCCACCTCTTGATCGAAATGGCCTTGCCCAAGAGTGAACCGCAGTCTGCACCGCTGTATAGGAGAGAGGTCTGTTCGATCGAGTAGTCGACTGGCAGTTGTTAGAGCGGCTTCATGCTCTCCCCGCGAGCAGAGCAATTCGGCGTGAAGGACCATCTCATCGATGTCAAGTAAACGTGCGGCCTTTGTCGCAATTAGCTGATTCAAGGCCTCGGTAGGCCGGCCCGCTGCGAGCAGCTCAAATGGATTTGACGCGGCCATCGGCTTACCCGAGATCACTTGGCGAATGCGACGACTGGCCGCGGTTGATTGGGCCGGAGTGGCAATGCGAGGCGAAGCTAAGCGGAATCATGCCAAATCACCTCGTTGAAACGAAGTGGTGCCGTTTGCTTCAAACCTTGCGGACTTGAAGCGTGGATTCCGCATGCGCGCGCTGTGGGGGGCTGCGCAACTGGATTGTATGCTGACTAGCGTATCGGCGCGCGCGGGAATGATTAGGCTGCGGTCGAGCAGCGGGAGTCCCGTGCAGGTCACTTCGTCCTGCGACAGCGCGTCGAGCGTCTGCCTGGAGACGCTGAACACCGCGCCGGATTCCATGGACTTGCGGATCCGCAATCCGTACCGAGAGCGCAACCGCTCGATCTTGTCCGGCGTGCCGCTGACGATGACCTCAATCGAGCCGTTCGCGTTCGAGGTGAGATGCTGCGATAGATCCGACGACAACCGCGCACGGCGAGGGCCGGCGTCAGCCGCGGTAATCGATCCCGCGGTAAACACCAGGCTGGCGACGATGACGGTGAAGATGTGCCAGATCACGCGCACCTGGCGCGTCGACCACGTGGGCCACTTGATTGGCGTTAACTTCTCCATGAACTGAGGGCCTCCCGCAAGGTCCTGCAACGAATAAGAAAAAACTAATGAAGCGCTAGACCAGCGAATCCGCTGTGCGCATCGTTAGTGCGCGGAGCGCACTTCCTCGACCGAATCCAGCAACACGCGCTGCGAGCCGCCCAGGGTGCGAATGGTTCGCAACCGGCCGTCACGAATCCGGTAATACACAGTCCGCCGCGACACCCCCAGCAACTGGGCCGCCTGCTCGATGCTTACGGAGCGGCCGACCTGCGGCTGGAAGTCCTGATGAGTGAATGTCAGAGGCTGAATTTCCATGTGAAGTTGGCTCCCGATGCTTCCTGTAATGGCAGCGTTGGTGCCACATGCACGCGGATGCGCGTACATTCTTGTAAGTGATTGCAATAGAAGGATTTGTTGGCTTAAGATGCGAATCGTCGCGGCCTTCGCGGCATGCCAAGATTCAAGCCAGATGGCTCACCCGAACGGGCCAAGCTGTCGGCAGTACGCAGTTTTTGTGTGCAAATGGCAGGAATTGCGCACAGATTGCATGCAACGCAAAAGCGGGCAATTAATTGGCCGATAGGACAAGAAGTGAACCGACAACCGCGGGCATTGCTGAGCGTTCTGCTGATTGGGGCGTTGGCCTTTGTGGGCTATCGCATGTTCTACCGTGCCCCGGCGGACGATGCCGTGGATAGCGCGATCGTCGTTTCCGATCGGCCGACCCGCGGCGGCACGCTGACGTCATCGCTCCGCAGCGAACCTCGCAGTTTCAACCGCATCATGGCGAGGGACACCCCGACGGACCTCTACGCCAACCTCGCCGGCGGCAAGCTGGTGCGCGTCAACCGCGCGTCGCAGGAAGTTGAGCCTTCCATCGCCCAAAGCTGGACGACCTCGGCGGACAACAAGACGTTTACGCTCACGTTACGCGATGACGTGAGGTGGTCGGACGGTACCCCGTTTACTTCGGCGGATGTGCTGTTCACGTTTGACGCGATCTACTCCAGCACGCCCGAAAGCGCGATTGCCAGTTCGCTGAAGATCGGCGGCAAGCCGTTGACCGTCACCGCCCCCGACGCGGAGACCGTCGTGGTGACGCTGCCGAGCACTTTCGGGCCTGGCATTGCGATCCTCGACAACGTGCATCTCGCCGCGAAACACAAGTACGAAGATCTGTTCAAGGCCGGCAAGTTTGCTGAGGCCATGAGCGCGGCCACTCCGGCCGCGGACATTGTGTCGGTCGGCCCGTTCAAGCTATCGAGCTACGTGTCCGGGCAGCGACTGGTGTTCGATCGCAACCCGCACTACTGGAAGAAGGACGTCGCGGGTGTGCAGTTGCCGTATCTCGATCAGGTGATCTTCGAGATCGTGCCCGATCAGAACGCGGAACTGGTACGGCTGCAGTCTGGCCAGCTCGATACGCTGCAGCAGCAGGTCCGGCTCGAAGACCTGGCCACGCTGCGCCCGCTGGAGCAGCAGGGCAAGCTGCGGCTCATTGAGGCCGGCGTCAACGTGGATCCCGATGTCTTCTTCCTCAACCTGCGTCCGCAGTATTGGGCGAAGGATCCGCGACGCGAGTGGATTGCCAGGAAGGAATTCCGCCAGGCCATCTCGCACGCGATCGATCGCGAGATGTACGCCAATACGGTGTATCTCGGCGCCGGCGTGCCGATCTGGGGGCCGATCACGCCCGGCAACAAAGTCTGGTTTTCGCCGAACGTGCCTCGCTACGCCTTCTCGCAAGACAAAGCGAAGGAAATCCTCGCCAGCATCGGCCTGTCCAACCGCGACAGCGACGAATGGCTTGAGGATGCCAAAGGTACCGAAGCCGCGTTCAACGTGATCGCGTACCGCGGCAACACCTCCGTGGAAAAAGGCGCGCAGATCCTGCGCGACGAGTTGAAGAAGATCGGCATTCGCGTCGACGTCGTGTTGCTCGAGCAGGGCGCGCTGGTCCAGAGCATGCTGAAGGGCGAATTCGAGTCCATTTTCTTCCTGATCGGATCGACCAGCCTCGACCCCGCCATGAACGCCGATCTCTGGCTCAGCTCCGGCACGGCGCATGTGTGGAACATGCCGCAGCAGACGCCGGCGACCGAGTGGGAAAAGCAGATCGACGACCTGATGGCTGTGGTGATGACCAACGTCGACCAGGCAGAGCGCAAGAAGGCGTTCGACGCTGTGCAAAAGGTATTCGCGGAAAACGTGCCCGCGATCTACTTCGTGGCGCCGCGCCTGTACGTGGCGACGAGCGCGCGCGTCGGCGGTGTCACGCCGGCCATCCTGCGGCCGCAACTGCTCTGGGATGCTGAGCGGATGACGGTGGGCGGAGGTCAATAGCTCAGGAATGGGACGCTACCTTCTGAAGCGTCTCGGCTTCGCGTTCGTCCTGGTCTTCGTGGTGTCGTCGGCGTCGCTGCTGCTGACGCGACTCGCGCCTGGTGATTTCCCCGTCGTCCAGGGTGAGCACCTCACGCCTGAGCAACGCGAAGAGATCCGTCACAACCTTGGCCTTGATCGTTCGGTGGCCGCGCAGTACCTGTCGTGGCTGGGCGGTGCTGTGCGACTCGACTTTGGGCGGTCGCTCCTGTATTCGCGGCCCGTCGGCGAACTGCTCAGTGAGCGCGCGCTCAACACCGCGGTGCTGGCGACCGCGGCGCTGCTGATTGCCACGCTGGTGGGCGTTCCGCTCGGGATCTACTCTGGGACGACCAGCGGCATCGCTCGCGCGCTGGTGAAGTCGGTCAGCACCATTGCCCTCTCGATTCCCCCTCTGATCGGATCGCTCCTGCTGGTGTTCATCGCCGCTCGCACCGGATGGTTCCCCGCCGGCGGCATGACGTCCACGGCGGGCGTCGACGTGCCTTGGGTGCAATGGGTTGCCGACCTGGCCAGGCACCTGCCGATGCCGGCGCTGGCGCTGGCGATTCCGCTGGCGGCGACCCTCGAGAAGCTGCAGTCGGAGTCGATCGCATCGGCATCCCACCAGCCCTTCGTGGCCGCCAGCCGCGCCCGCGGCGTCACCGTATCGCGGTCCGTCCTCCGGCACGCGTGGCCGGCCTCGTTGCGACCGGTGCTGGGGTTGTACGGCTTGATGATCGGCAGTCTCTTCAGCGGCTCGTTCGCGGTTGAAGTGGTCACTTCGTGGCCGGGGCTCGGCCGCCTGATGTTCGACGCGTTGAAGGCGCGCGATCTGTTCCTGGTCACGGGCTGTGCCGCCGCCGGCGCCTTCTTTCTGGCCGCCGGTACGCTGATCGCCGACTTGCTGCTGGCGTGGACCGATCCGCGCGTCACGACCGGAGATCGCGGGTGATTCGCCGCACCGGTCTGTTCCTTGTGGCTTTGTTCGGGGTGGCACTGATCGCGCCGATCCTCGCGCCCTATCAGCCCGGAGAGTCGTTTCGCGATTTCATCAACGCGCCGCCGATGCGTCCGCACTTGTCAGGCCTGACGCCGTCGTTCCACCCGCTGGTGCTGGCGGACCGGCTCGAGTCCCGGTTCGAGGCGGATGTGACGCGGAGTGTGCCGTCGCCCTGGGTCTCGCAAGACGCCGCATCGCCGGTGTTCCTGCTGGGTGCCGATGACTTCGGTCGCGACATTTTTTCCCACCTGCTCTACGGCGCGCGCACATCACTCGGCCTCGCCCTGGTGGCCATGCTGGGGGCTGTCGCCATTGGCGCCACGGCAGGTGCGTGGGCGGGATATCGAGGCGGATGGATGGATGACGCGATCATGCGCGTGGCCGACTTCATGTTGGTGCTGCCGGTGATCTACGTGGTGGTGGTGCTGCGCGCCGTGCTGCCGTTGGTGTTGCCGGCCTCGACGGTCTTTCTGCTCGTCACTGGAATTTTCATTCTCGTCGGCTGGCCGTTCGTCGCCAAGGGTGTGCGCGCCATCGTGGCGGGCGAGCGGA
Organism: Acidimicrobiia bacterium; assembly: GCA_038144855.1. Classification (GTDB taxonomy): domain Bacteria; phylum Acidobacteriota; class Vicinamibacteria; order Vicinamibacterales; family UBA2999; genus 12-FULL-67-14b. The sequence goes on from JAYQOO010000003.1 coordinate 69,694, forward strand.
GCAGGGAATACGTGCAAGCTGCGGAATCGCTCGGGGCCGGACGCTGGCGGATCCTGATGGTGCATTTGATTCCCGCCTGCGGAGGGCATTTGCTCGTGCAGGCGACGTTGCTGCTGCCGGCGTTCATCCTCGCCGAAGCGACGTTGTCGTTTATCGGGCTTGGCTTCCCGGATCCGATCGCCAGTTGGGGCACGATGCTGTCGGGTGCCGCGAACTACAACTCGGTGGCGCGATTTCCCTGGACGCTGGCCCCCGCGGTAGCCATTTTCATCGTCGTGCTCGCGACCAACCTGATCGCGTCACCTCGCGAGCGTCACTAGACTTTTCCGTCGTCACAAAGACTGGTCGTTTCGGAGGAGAAATCACTGGAAATGGCCTGATTTCAGTGGCATAAGACGTGCACTACGACGGATATGCCCAAGCGCGCCTGTCTCCTCGCGGTTCTTCTCGCCGCCACTGCCGTCCTCACGGCGTGCGCCACTAATCCTGTGACCGGCAAGCGCCAGATGTCGTTGCTGAGCGAAGCCGAAGAACTGGCGATCGGTCAGCAGCAAGACGCGGAGATCCGCCGCGAGATGGGCGTCTACGACGATCCCGAACTGCAACGTTACGTCGACGACATTGGCCAGCGGCTCGCCCGCGCCTCGCATCGCCCAAACCTTCCCTGGAGCTTCACGATCGTGGATAGTCCGGCGATCAACGCATTTGCGCTGCCTGGCGGATACATTTACGTCACGCGCGGACTGCTCGCCTACCTCGATGACGAATCCGAGCTTGCGGGCGTGCTTGGGCACGAAATTGGTCACGTCACGGCGCGTCACGCGGCGCAGGCGTATACACGGCAGACGCAGGCGAACATCGGGCTCACGATTCTCAGCATCTTCGTGCCGAGCACGGCGCCGTTTGCGGATCTCGGCGCGGCTGGCCTCAGCGTGCTGTTCCTGAAACACGGACGCGAGCAGGAGCTTGAAGCGGATCGCCTCGGCGTGGAGTACGGATCGGGTAACGGGTTTGATCCGACCGGTGTGCCTCGCTTCCTGACCACGCTGGCGCGTGTCGACGCGATGAGCGAGCGCGGTGTGCCGAACTGGCTGTCGACGCACCCGGCTCCGGAGTCGCGGGTCACGAAAGCCGAACCGGTGGCCGGCAAGTTCATGTCGCCTGACGCGCGCGTGGTGAATCGCGATCAGTACCTCGAACGTATCCAGGGGCTGACCTTCGGCGACAGTCCGAAGGACGGCATCGTGCGCGGCAGCGAGTTCCTGCACCCGTTGCTGCGAATCGGGGTGCAGTTCCCGGACGGGTGGGAGCTGACCAACTCCGCTGACGCGGTGCTGGCGCAGGAGCCGGGCACGCAGCACTTCATGGTGCTGCAGGAAGTTGAGCGTCCGGCAGGTCGACCGGGCTACGGATCGCCACTGACGCAGCAGTCGATCGCGGACACGGCGATTGCCGTCATGCGCCGTGCCGGCTATGCGCCCGTGGATGGCAGTTACGAGCGGATCAACGGACACGATGCTTACGTCGGCCGCTATCGCGGCACCGCGAAGGATGTCGGCAAGGTCGAGATGCGCGCTGCGCACATTGGCGTCGGCCGTCAGCTGTATGTGGTTGCGGGCTTCGCACCGGAGAAGGAGTTCGACATCGTCGATCGCGAGATCGCGCCGGCGGTGAAGAGCTTCCGCCAGTTGAGCGCGCAAGAGGCCGCCTCAATCCGGCCGAACCGCATTGCCTTCCACACCGTTGCGAAGGGTGATTCGTGGCAGTCGATCGCGGCTCGCCAGGGCAAAGGCTTCGTGAACGCGGCGACGCTGGCGATCATGAACGATCGTGACGTCACCATGCAGCCAACGCCTGGCGACAAGGTGAAGATCGTCGTCGCCGGCTAGCAACCGGAACGCTACAATCGCCGTGTGCCTCCGAAGCGCAGGGCGGGTGCCATTTTCAAGACCATCGGCAAGGGCGTCGCGATCCTCGCCCTGCTCGGCTTTGCCTATTTTGCCTACGTCTACCTGACGTTGCCGGACGTGCGTCCGTTGGCGAAGGAGAATCCCAAGACGACCGCCTTCATGGAGATTCGGAAGGCGCAGGCAGCTGAGGACGGGCGGGAGAAGTTCACCATCCGTCAGCAGTGGATCCCCTACGGCCGCATTTCGCCTCTGCTGCGGCGCGCCGTGATCGTCACCGAAGATGCGGCGTTCTTTGATCACGACGGCATTGACCTCGACGAGTTGAAGGCGTCGCTTGAAAAGAACTGGGAAGAAGGGCAGTTCCTGCGCGGCGGCAGCACCATTACGCAGCAGCTTGCAAAGAACCTGTACCTGTCGGAATCGCGCAATCCGATGCGGAAGGTGACCGAGCTGTTGATCGCCCGCCGGCTGGAGGTGGCGCTGACGAAGCAACGGATCTTCGAGATCTATCTCAACATGATCGAGTGGGGCGATGGCATCTTCGGTTGCGAGATGGCCGCGCGCACCTACTTCGGCAAGTCGTGCGCGAACCTCGATATCCAGGAAGCGGCGCTGATGGCCGGCGCGATCATCAATCCGCGCATCCATAGTCCTGCCAAACCGACCCGACGGTTGCTGCGGCGCCAGCAGATCATCTTGAGACGGATGCAGTTCAGGCCGCCGGCGCCCGCGGCTCCGGCCGTTCCGGCCAACGAGTCTGCGCCGGCCATCCCGCCGCCAACGCCCCCTAGTTGACGCGTTTGGCGCCGATGTAGCGGCTGCCCCAATACTGCTGGCTGAGGCTTTCGACGCGCACCACGCCGCGCTCACTGGGCGCGTGCACGAACTGGTCGCCGCCAATCACGATGCCGACATGCGAGGCGCCGGGCGCGACGGTGCTGAAGAACACGAGATCCCCAGGTTCGAGATCGTCTCGGGAAATCTGTTTGCCGACCTTGAACTGTTCCCGGACTTCTCGCGGCATGGCCACGCCATGTTGCTGGTAGACGTAGCGGACAAACCCGCTGCAGTCGAAGCCATCGGGGGTGATCCCCCCGTTCTTGTACGGGGCGCCGCGCAACGAAAGGGCTGTGCCCGACAGTGCATACCCGTCGGCGTTGCCCTTACCCGGCGCTGCCAGTGGTGGCGTTCGGCCGGCCGGCGGTGTAAGGGCCGGGGGATGGACGGCCGGAGGGTTGGCGGCCACCGGGCCCGCGGGATCTGTCGGCGCGGGCACGGCCACCGTGCCGCCGCGTCCGCCGGGCTGGGGGAAGGGCTGCGGCGTGTAGACCATGCCACCGGAACTCGCGCAGGCCGTGACCGACACGCAGGCGCAGACCATCAAGAGTCCGCGGATCTGGTGGCGGGACGCCGTGACAAGGAGTTGCCGAGCCATCGTCCTACCAGTATCGGACCGGGATGCCGAATTGTGTAGTCCCGCGTGATTCGTGGCACAATGGCGCCTAAATGGAGCAGACGCTCCTCCTCAACGCAACCTACGAACCGCTGAAGGTCGTTCACTGGCAAAAAGCGGTGACGTTGTGGTGCCAGGGCAAGGTCGAGATCATCTCGCACCATGACCGAGAGGTGCGCGCGCCCAAGTTCTCCTTCAAATTGCCGTCGGTGATCCGCCTGCTGCGCTACGTGCGGATCAAGAAACGGTTCGACTACGTGCCGTTTTCTCGCGCCAATATCTACGCGCGAGACGAATTCACCTGCCAGTACTGCGCCGACAAGTTCTCCACTCAAGACCTCACGTTCGACCATGTCATTCCGGTATCGCAAAGCGGTCGGAAGGACTGGGAGAACATCGTGACGTGTTGCGTGGCGTGCAACCGCCGCAAGGGCGGACGTACGCCAGATGAGGCGCGCATGCGCCTGATTCGTCTGCCGCGGCGCCCGATGTCTGCGCCGGCGATCCGCATCACGATCGGGCTGACCAAGGCTCCCGAGAGCTGGCGTGACTACTTGTACTGGAACCTCGAACTCGACGAGGACGACGGGTAGCGCAGCGTCGCTGAATGAGCGTGCCTGTTCTTACGAGCCTCGAGCCCGTTCGCATCGTCGAAGGCGGACGTTTGTGGCTGCGGGGTGATGGTTTCCCCCAACCTCAATCCACGACCGACCTTGTCACCATCGGTGGCGTGTCGGCGCGCATGTCCTTTGCCGCCCCGGATCGAATGGCGGTCGTTGTGCCGTCAGACCTCGATGGCGGCGAGACGCCCGTGAAGGTGGCGTGGTTGCCAGGCGCGACGCTGTATGCGCGGGTCGGGACGCCGATTGCCACCGGCCTGCATCACGTCGACAACCCGGTGTTCGGTCGTGACGGCACACTGTATATGACCTACAGCGGCACCCGCGGGCAGGAAGCGACGGTGTCGATCTTCCGCATTACCGCCAGCGGCGCGCGCGAGCCGTTTGTGCACGGCCTCGTCAATCCAACATCGATGGCCGTCGGCCCGGACGGGATGCTGTATGTCTCGAGCCGTTTCGAAGGCCGCGTGTATCGCGTCTTCGACGACGGTCAGTATGAAGTGATGGCGTCGGATCTTGGCGTGGCGTGTGGGCTGGCGTTTGGCGCGGACGGATCACTGTATGTGGGCGATCGCTCCGGCACGATCTTCAAGATCGACAGTCATGGCCGCGCCGTCACCTTCGCGTCGATTCCGTCGAGTGTTGCCGCGTTCCATCTCGCAATGAGTCCCGACGGCACGCTATACGTGTCCGCGCCGACGTTGGCGTCGTACGATTCGGTCCGCGCGATCTCTCCGGATGGTCGAGTCGAGGCCTTGAACATTCCGTTCGGCCGCCCGCAGGGCCTGGCCTTCGATCAGCACGGCGTACTGCACGTCGTTGAGGCCCTTGCCGGCGGCAGCGGCGTGTATGCGATCCGTTCTGGGCACGAGCCCGAACTGGTAGCCACGGGCGCCGGGCTGGTGGGCGTGGCTTTTCACTCCGACGGCAGGATGGTGCTCGCGTCGAGCGACTCCGTCTACCTGTTTCCGCCCGCATGAACACCGCGCTCGTGAGCCCCTTCCTGGCGCTGACCGCCGTGTCGCTGGGGCTGCGCGCGACCTCGCTGCTCACGTCCCGGCTGCATCCGATCGGACGCATGGCGGCGGCGCTGGTGGTTGGCGCAATCTTCACCATCACCGCCCTGCAACTCAGCGACCGCTACATGGTCCACGACCTTGGACTTGGCTTCCTTGTGTCGCTCGCGCCCGTCGGCGTGTTCGACCTGTTGAAGTGGTGGTATCGCTGGGGGAAGTGAGGCCGTGGAACCGTACCGCACCATTTCGCACGACGAAGCCCAAGAGCTAATCACCGCCGGTGCGGCCACGGTGCTCGACGTGCGCACGCCAGGTGAGTACGCAGAACTCGGCCACATTCCAGGTGCGCTGTTGCTGCCAGTAGATCTGGTGGCGTCGGCGCCGGCAATGCTCGCCGATCTGGGTGCGCCGGTCCTCGTCTACTGTGAGCACGGCGTTCGCAGCCGTCACGCGTCTGATGTCATGGCGTCGGCAGGTTTCACCCAGGTCCTGAACCTGTCCGGTGGCCTGGCCACCTGGCGTGGTCCGCGCGAGTTCGGCGCCGGGGTGGTGTCCGGTCCGTCTGACTGGTTGTTGGAGAACGCAGACTTGTTGTCGAACGGCGGGCGCGTGCTCGACGTGGCCGCGGGGTATGGACGTCACGCTCTGCTAATGGCCGGCGCGGGATTCAGCGTGCGCGCGATCGATCGAGATCAAGACAAGATGGCACGTCTCTGTGACATCGCCGCACGATTGCAGTTGGGCATTGCAGCGGAAGCGGCCGATCTCGAAACTGATCCGCCGCCCAATCTCGGCACAGCCGCGTACGACGTCGTCTTGGTGTTCAACGTTCTGAAAAGCGCGTTGTTGCCGGCGAGTCGCTAGGCTGTTGCGCGTGGGGGGGTGCTGATCTATCAGACGTTTACCATCCGGCAGGCTGAGCGAGGGCGACCCACAAATCCGGCATTTCTGCTGAAAGACGGAGAACTCGCAGAACTCGTCGCGCCACTGACCATCCTTCGTGCTCGCGAAGGTGAGTTCAACGGTGCGTTCGTGTCATCCGTCGTCGCCCTGCGTTCGCTGCCCGCCTAGTCCTCGCCGATTCGATCGACTCATGGACGCACGTTGTGTGCAAGATGCGTCCCCGCTCGTTGCATAATCCCCGCGCGATCCCTGTTTCTTGTTCGTTCGTCCCGGCGTGATGGGCTTCGGCCCCGTGCAGTTGTTCTTTTCATGCGGAGAGAAGGTATGCGTCTGCGCACGCTTGTGCTCGGATTGTGCAGTCTGCTGGTCGTAGCGGCTACAGCAGCGGCACAAGAAAGAACCGGCAGCATTGCCGGCACCATCAAGGACTCTTCGGGCGGCATTCTTCCTGGTGTCACCATCCAGGCCACGAGCCCCTCGCTCGTCGGCACGCAGACCGCCATTTCGGATGCGCAGGGCAACTACCGTTTCCCGTCACTGACTCCTGGCGTGTATGAAGTCACGGCGACGCTGCAGGGTTTCACGGCGTCGCGGGCGAGGGAAGTGCGGCTCGCGATCGGGCAGGCGCTCAAGATCGATCTTGCGCTGTCGCTGGCGACGCTGACGGAGAGCGTGACCGTGACGGCGGAGATCCCCATCATCGACGTGAAGCAGAACGCCGCGACCGCGTCGATCACCGCTGAGGAAATCGCCAGCCTGCCAAAGGCGCGCGACTTCACCGACCTGATCAAGACCGCGCCCGGCACGCAGCAGGAGCGCAAGTCGGGCATCCAGATCGACGGTGCCGGCGGCGCCGAGCATCGCTACGTGATCGACGGCATGGACACGACCGGCATGCGCACCGGCGTCTCCGGCCAGGAGATGCCGACCGATTTCATGCAGGAAGTGCAGGTGAAGTCATCCGGCTATAACGCGGAGTTCCGCGCCACCACCGGTGGCGTGATCAGCGCCATCGTCAAGACCGGCAGCAACCAGTGGCGGGGCGGCTTCGGCTACTACTACCGCAACAACAAGTGGCAGGGCGACCCGCGGCAGGAACTGCGCTAGTTGCCGAGCGACGCGTCGCGATCGGAATACATCACGCGGCCGGACGACAAGGGATCGCGCCACGAGCCGACGTTCGACGTGGGCGGCCCGATCATCAAGAACCGCGCGTGGTTCTACTTCGGGACCGCGCCGGACATCGACATGCAGGAACGCACGGTCACGTTCAGGACCAACAACGTCAAGCAGACGTTCGAGCAGAACGAAGAGGACTACAACTCGATCGGCACCCTGACGGCGCAGTTGACAAGCAATCTGCGTTTCAAGGGCACCGTCAATCGCCAGTCGTATCGCGACGAGCCGGCGTTCCCGACCATCGAGCCGGATGGCACCAGCACGTCGAACCCGGCGTTGTTCCAGGGCACGATCGTCGCCGACACGTTTGACAACTTCTATGTCACATCGTTCGACTGGGTCGTGACGCCGAAGGCGTTCGCCAACGTGACCGTGGGTCTCTACGACTACGGCACCCGCGGCAGCGGCGCCGGCGAGGCGCTGCGCCACGTGTTCGGCACCTCGAACCTGCAGAGCAGTAGCTTCAACTTCCCCGAGATCCCGGACAGCTTGCGATTTGTCAGCGCCTATGCGGATCTGCCATCGAGCAGCGTGACGAAGTACGACGACTTCCAGCGCCACTCGGTGAACGCCGACGTGTCGTACTTCGCCAACAAGTTGGGCCAGCACTCGTTCAAGGCCGGCCTCCAGTACGAACGCATCAGCAACCAGAGGCTGGGCGGTGCCCAGTTCCCGACCATCACCCTGAATTGGGGATCCGCGCGCAACGCGCTCGACGGCCGCAGCGTGCGCGGCACCTACGGGCACTGTGACGCGGGTCTACAACTCAGGTGACATCAGCACCAACGGGATGGGGCTGTTCGTGCAGGACGCGTGGACGATCCGTCCCAACCTGACGCTGAACCTCGGCCTCCGCACCGACAAGGAAGAGATTCCGTCGTACACCGAGGGCAACAGCGGCATCAAGTTCGGCTTCGCCGACAAGCTGTCGCCGCGCGCCGGCGTGGCCTGGGACGTGTTCTCCAATGGCAAGTGGAAGGCGTACGGCAGCTTCGGCATCTTCTACGACACCTCGAAGCTCGAACTGCCGCGCGGTGCGTTCGGGTCAGAGCACTCGATCACCTACTACATGACCCTCGACACGTTCGACTGGCCGTCGATCAAGTGCGACCATCCCCCAACGCCGGGACCGAACTGCCCGGGCACGTTGATCGAGCAGGTCGACTTCCGGAACGCCGCGAACGAACAAGGCAGCAACCTGGTCGATCCGGACCTGAAGCCGATCCAGACGCGCGAGTTCACCCTGGGGCTGGATCACGAGTTCAGCCAGCGCATTGCAATGGGCGTCCGCTGGGCGCACAAGCGCTTCACGCGCACCATCGAAGACGTCGGTGTGCAGGTGCCGGGTGTTGGCGAAGTGTTCCGCATCGCCAACTCTGGCGAGAGCATTGCCGAAAACGTGCTGCGCGACTTCGGCGGCTGCCCGACCTGTCCCGATCAGCCGAAGCCAACGCGTGACTACGACGGCGTCGAGTTCCGCCTGCAGAAGCGCATGAGCCAGAACTGGCAGGCCACGGTCACCTATCTGTCGAGCCGCCTGCACGGCAACTATTCGGGCCTGACGAGTTCGGATGAGAACAACCGCAACTCGCCGAGCGTCAATCGCTTCTTCGACGGCCAGTACAACTCGTTCGATCGCCTCGGTCAGGCGGTGTTTGGCCCGCTGCAGACCGATCGTCCGCACGTGTTCAAGATCGAGGGCTTCTACAACACGCCATGGGGCACCAGCGTCGGCCTCTATCAGTTGCTCGAGAGCGGCACGCCCCAGCAGACGCAGATGAGTGAGAAGGGCATTCCGTTCTTCCCGTTCGGACGCAACAACCTGGGCCGCACGGCCGCGTTGTACCGAACCGACCTGCTGCTCCAGCACGACTTCCGCCTCGGTGGCCGCAATCGGATCAACGTCGGCGTGAATATCGAGAACGTACTCGACAGCAAGATCGTGACCAGGAATTTCACGACCGCCTACCGCGATTCGTTCAACGTGACGGATCAGACGTTCTTCAGCGGCAGCTTCGACCCGGTGGCGATGCAAGCCGCCGCGCCGGCGACGTTCCGCCCGGATCCGCGGTATCTGCTCGCCGATCAATGGATGGATCGCCGGCAGATCCGCCTGCAGGTGCGCTACAGCTTCTAGCGCCACTCGCACTGGAATCCCCGGGAGCGAATGACTCTCGCTCCCGGGTTTCGCAGTGGTTCGTTTGAAGACCCCGGTGGAGCGGCGCGGCGGGATAGAATTGCCGCCAGCCTATGAGCCAACTTTTCCAGCGAAAGCCGATCGCGGACCTCGTCGTTGACGAAGGGGACGCCAAACATTCGTTGAAGCGGGTGCTTGGTGCGGGGGACCTGATCATGCTCGCCATCGGTGCCGTGATCGGTGCCGGCATTTTTGGCGCCATCGGCACCGCCGCCGCCGGACAGATCGGGCCTGGCGGCGAGATCATCCGTTACCCGGCCGGACCCGCACTGATCTTCTCCTTTATCCTGCTCGGCGGCGCCTGCGCACTGGCCGGCCTCTGCTACGCAGAGTTGGCGGCGATGATTCCGCAGGCGGGCGGCGCGTATGCCTATTCGTACGCCGCGCTCGGTGAACTGGTTGCGTGGATCATTGGCTGGGACCTGATGCTCGAATACGCGATCGGCAACGTGGCGGTCGCCATCTCGTGGGGTGACTACTTCAACACGCTGATGCGCAGCTTCGGCGTGGATTTCCCGGTGTGGCTGACCACGGGGTACCGCACGGCGCTGCTCAGTTCGAACCCAGACATCCATGGGTTGCTGACGACGGCCCCGAGCATTGGCGGCATTCCGATCCTGCTCAATGTGCCGGCGTTCCTGATCGTGATGGGCGTGACCTGGCTGTTGTTGCGCGGCGCGAAGGAAAGCGTCAAGGCCAACGCCGTCATGGTGGTGATCAAGCTGGTAGTGCTGGCGCTGTTCGTCGGTGTGGGCGTGATGAACATCAATCCCGCAAACTACACACCGTTTGCGCCGAGTGGCTTTACGGGCATTCACCAGGGCGCGGCGATCGTGTTCTTTGCCTACATTGGCTTTGATGCCATCTCCACCGCCGCCGAAGAAACCTATAACCCGCAGCGCAACCTGCCGCTCGGCATTCTCGGCGGACTCGCCATCTGCACCTTGATCTACGTGATTGTCGGCGCAGTGATCACCGGCATGGTTCCGTACACTGAGTTGGCCGTCGCCGATCCGCTGGCGCGCGCGCTCGAGATGATCGGCTACACCCGCGTTGGCGCCATCGTCGCGTTCGGTGCCACCGTGTCGATGGCCGCGGTGCTGCTGGTCTTCCAGTACGGCCAGCCGCGCATCTTCTTCGCGATGGCGCGTGACGGTCTGCTGCCGAAGTGGGTGGCGAAGATCGATCCCAAGACGCGCATACCGTACCAGGCCACGCTGTGGACCGGCGTAGTGGTGGCCGTGTCCTCCATGCTCGGCGACGCGGCGGAAACCTACGACCTGACGAACATCGGGACGTTGTTTGCGTTCGCCCTGGTCTGCGCCGGCGTGCTGGTGCTGCGAGTCGTGGAGCCCGATCGCGCGCGGCCATTCAAAGTGCCGTTCGTGTGGGTGATCGCCCCCCTCGGCATTGCCGCCTGCCTGTTCATCATGGTAGGCCTGCCGCCGCAGGCATGGCGGGTGTTCGGCTGGTGGTTGCTGGTCGGGATGACGGTCTACGTGTTCTACGGCTACCGCAACAGCAAGCTGCGCCAGAAGTAGCCGGAAGCCGGTATCCAGTTGTCAGCAGAGCACTTGTGTGCGCTGGCTACTGATTGCTGGCTACTGGCTACCGCCCGTGTCACAATTGGGGATTGGGGTGTCCTCGGGAAACCCCGCAGTGCGTCCTCATGCCACACAACCTGATTTCCGTTCGTGGCGCGCGTGTCCATAACCTGAAGGACATCGACGTCGACATCCCGCGCGACAAGCTGGTGGTCATCACCGGGTTGTCGGGGTCGGGCAAGTCGTCGCTGGCGTTCGACACGTTGTATGCGGAAGGGCAGCGCCGCTACGTCGAGTCGCTATCGGCTTATGCCCGGCAGTTTCTCGAGCAGATGGAGAAGCCGGACGTCGACCTGATCGAAGGCCTGTCGCCCGCCATCTCGATCGAGCAGAAGACGACCGGCTCCAATCCGCGCTCCACGGTCGGCACCGTCACCGAGATCTACGACTACCTGCGACTGCTGTTCGCCAACATCGGCGTGCCGCACTGCCCGAACTGCGGTCGCGAAATCGCTTCCCAGTCGCTCGAGCGCATCGTCGACCTGGTGATGACGTATCCCCAGGACACGCGGATCAACGTGCTGGCGCCAATCGTTCGCGGACGCAAGGGCGAGTTCAAGAAAGAGCTGCAGGCGTTGCGCACGCGCGGCTTCACCAAGGCGCGGGTCGACGGCCAGATGATCTCGCTCGAAGAGGACATCGCGCTCGACCGCCGCCGCAACCACAACATAGACATCCTGATCGACCGCCTGATCGTCCGCAGCGGCATCGAAAAGAGGCTCAGCGAGTCGGTTGAAGTCGCGCTGCAACTGGCAGACGACGTGGTGGTGATCAATTCACTGGATGCGGGTGACCGCCTGTTCTCGCGCAAGCTGGCGTGCGTGGTGTGCGGCATCAGCGTGCCTGAAATGTCGCCGCGCGCCTTCTCGTTCAACTCGCCGCATGGGGCCTGCCAGGGCTGCCAGGGGCTCGGTGCGACCTGGGACTTCGACCCGGCGCGCATCGTGCCGGACGAATCGCTCTCCCTCTCCACTGGGGCGATCGCGCCCTGGGGCAAAGGCGCCGCGGCGCAGGAAGCGCTCGAGAAGATCTCATCGCACTTTGGTATCGATCCTAAGGTGGCGTTCAGCAAGCTTTCGAAGAAGCACCGCGACTTGCTGCTGAATGGTCCCGGCAAGGCGGACGACACGGAGGCGAAGGCCGACAGCCGCAAGCCGAAGGCGGCAGCCCGGAAGAAAGCGGCGGAGCCGGATCCATTCGGCCGCGACTTCGAAGGTGTGATCCCGAACCTGCGCCGGCGATTCGAAGAGGGATCGTGGACGGTGCAGGAAGAACTCGATCCCTATCGCGCGCTGCGCGAGTGCCCGGTCTGCCACGGCAACCGGCTCCGTTCGGAAAGCCTGTCGGTGTCGGTCAAGGGCAAGACGATCGCCGACTACGTGACGTTGCCGATCTCCGAGGCGCTGGTGCTGTTTGACGCGCTCGAACTGCACGACCGCGAGGCGATTATCGGCGCCCGTGTGTTGAAGGAGATTCGCGATCGCCTGCGCTTCCTCAACGATGTCGGCGTCGGCTACCTCACGCTGGCGCGCTCGGCGGCCACGCTGTCGGGCGGCGAGGGGCAGCGCATTCGCCTGGCGACCCAGATTGGCTCGAACCTCACAGGTGTGCTGTACGTGCTCGACGAGCCGTCAATTGGCCTGCATCAGCGAGACAATCGCAAGTTGCTCAGCACGCTGGCGCGCCTTCGTGATCTCGGCAACACGGTGGTCGTGGTCGAGCACGATGAAGAGACCATTCGCGCCGCCGACTACGTGGTCGACCTCGGTCCGGGCGCCGGGGATCTTGGCGGTGAGTTGATCTTCCAGGGGCCGCCGTCCGAATTGATCGGTAATGGGCACGGCTCTCTCACCGGCGCGTATCTGGGTGGCCAGAGCTCGATCGAGACGCCGAAGACACGCCGCAAGGAGTCCAAGGGCGAGATCGTCATCAAGGGCGCCCGCGCCAACAACCTCAAGGGCGTGGACGTGAAGATCCCGCTCGGCCGCCTGGTGGCGGTCACCGGCGTGAGCGGCTCGGGCAAGAGCACGCTGGTCAACGACATCTTGTACAAGTCGCTGGCGCGCGAGTTCTATCGCGCGGCGGACGAGCCGGGTGCTCACGACCGCATCGAGGGCATCGAGCTGATCGACAAGGTCATCGAGATCGACCAGTCGCCGATCGGCCGCACGCCCCGCTCGAATCCCGCGACGTATACCAGCCTGTTTACGTTCATTCGTGAGCTGTTTGCGATGGTGCCGGAGGCGCGGGCGCGAGGCTTCAAGGCCGGACGCTTTTCGTTCAACGTCAAGGGGGGGCGGTGCGAAGCGTGCCAGGGGGACGGCGTGATCGCCATCGAGATGCACTTTCTCCCGAACGTCTACGTGACGTGCGAGCAGTGCAAGGGCCGCCGCTACAACCGCGAAACGCTCGAGATCAAGTATCGCGGAAAGTCGATCGCTGACGTGCTCGACCTCACGGTCGATCAGGCGTTACCGCTGCTCGAGAACTTCCCGCCGATCGCGGTCAAGCTCAGGACGTTGCAAAGCGTGGGCCTCGGCTACATCACGCTCGGCCAGTCAGCCACGACGTTGAGTGGCGGTGAGGCGCAGCGCGTGAAGTTGTCGCGCGAGTTGTCGAAGCGCGGCACCGGCCGGACGCTGTACATCCTGGATGAGCCGACGACCGGCCTGCACTTCGAGGACGTGCGAAAGCTGCTCGAGGTGCTGATGCGGCTGGTCGACCAGGGGAACACGATCCTGGTGATCGAGCACAACCTCGATGTGATCAAGTCGGCGGACTGGTTGATCGACCTTGGCCCGGAAGGTGGCGGGGGGGGCGGCAAGGTCGTCGCCCAGGGGACCCCGGAGCAGGTGGCCAAGGCCAAAGCCTCGGCGACTGGCCAGTTTTTGGCCGAAATACTGAAGTAGTGGTGCCGGTTCACGCAGTCGCGGTTGCTGTCAGGTACTAGCTGAAGTGGCAGATTAGCCACACTTTGGGGCAGGGCCTCTGTGGCTCAGTAAACACAGCCGTCGGGACTGCCGCGCTGTGAAGAACTGTGTAAGTGTTGCAAATGCAGGACTTATTCAAATTGTCCGGAATCGTCATAATGGGCATCGACTTTGCTTCTGTGTGGGGCACACGCTGAGTCGTATGGACGCACAACGCACACTCAAACGGCAGATTTCGTGCGCAGGGATCGGGTTGCACTCGGGCCAGAAGGTGACCCTCACCCTCAAGCCTGCGGCAGCTGATACCGGGATCCGCTTCCGCCGCACCGACCTCGGCGTCGAGATTCCTTGCAACGTCAAGGAAGTCAGCAGCGTCCAGCATGCGACGGTGCTCGGCAAGCCTGGTGCGACCGTCGAAACGGTCGAACATCTTCTCGCGGCGCTGGTCTCCGCCGGTATCGACAACGTCATCGTCGAACTCAATCATCGCGAAGTGCCGATCATGGACGGCAGCAGTGCGCCGTTCCTGTATCTGCTCCAGGAAGCCGGCATCAAGAAGCTCGCGACCAATCGCAAGTATCTGAAGATCCTCAAGCCGGTGGAGATTGCGGCCGGCGACAAGCGGATTGCGATCTATCCGTCGGATCACTTCAAGGTCAGCTACACCATCAGCTTCGATCACCCGTTGCTGCGCCATCAGGCGCGCACGGAGCGGATCACCGAAAGCTCGTTTGCCGACAACATCGCCGCGGCCCGCACCTTTGGCTTCCTGAAGGAAGTGGAGTGGCTGCGCCAGAACGGGTTGGCCCTCGGTGGCTCGCTCGAGAACGCGATCGTGATCGGCGACACCGGCGTGCACAACGCCCTTCGCTTTCACGACGAATACGTGCGACACAAGATTCTCGACGTGGTCGGCGACCTGGCCCTCGTGGGACATCCCATCGTTGGTCACGTGGTGGCGCACCGCGCCGGCCACGCGCTGCATACGCAGCTGACGTCGGAGATTCTCGCGGATCGAGACGCATGGTGCCTCGTCGAGGCGCCGGCGGCCGTGCCCGAGGGCAGCTTCGAGCCCGCCCTGGGAACCGTTCGATCGCACTAACGAGCTCTACCCGCCTCGGCGGGAGCAAGTCGCCTCAACCTCCAACGTGGACCCTTGGCCGCAGCAGACTGCGGCCAACTTTTTGTACGCTCGCAGCGCAAGAAACGCGACGGCGTGTCCGTCTATTTCATTGGTGACGGTTCCTTGAGGCAGGCATCCCATGAAACAGGCCCTGACGATTCACGTGTTGCTCCTGTTGACAATCGCGCTCCCAGCCCGAGCCGCCGCGCAGACCCAGCCATTGGTGTCTTCTGCTGCGGTGTTCGTTGAAAACGACGTCGTGCCGCACGCCGGCGACAACAACGATCAGAACTACACCGGTGGGTTCGGCTTTCTGTTCAACGGCCGATTCATCACGTCGCTCAAGCTGAATTCGGGTGTCGACCTGCTGGACCGGCTCACCGGCGTGTCGCGAGCGACCTGGGATGGCACGGTGCCGCGCTACTCCTTCTTGTTGTACGGATCGGGCTTCACCCCCGACCGCCTCAACGACACCGACGTCGTTGTTGACGACCGCCCGTACGCGTCCATCGTCGGCATCTCGATTCGAAAGCTGAGCGTCGAGCCCGCGGCCCAGAACAGTAGCGTGGCGAGCGAGCTGGCCGTCGGCGTGCTTGGCTTCGCGCAGCCGAGGACATCCAGTCGCGACTGCACGCCTACCTGCGGAAGAAGAACAAGTCGCTCACGCCGTACGCGCCCCTCGGCTGGACGCACCAGATTTCCGATGGTGGCGAGCTCACAGGACTCTACCGTGTGAGCTACGACCGCCTGTTGCTTGGTGATAATGCGGACGTGGCGCGCAAGCACTGGCAGCTGGTTGGCGGCGGTGAAGCCATGGCCGGCTACTACACCAACGTGGCCGGCATCCTCAGCGGTCGCCTTGGGTGGTTCAACTCACACTATTGGGAATTCACCCCCGGCGCGATGTCGATCACCCAGCAGGTCGCCTTTGGCGCTGATGTGCCGCTGTTCGAGGTGTTCCTGTTTGGAGGACTCCGAGGCCGGGTGGTTGGCTACAACGTGATGCTGCAAGGCCAGTTCAGGGACAGTGATCACACCGTGTCTCCTGAACGGCTGATTGCCGAAACAGACCTCGGCGCCGCGTCAACGCTGCGCGTGGGCAAGGTCAACCTACAGGCGGTGTGGAATGTCGGCGCGGGCCGGTCGCCCGAGTTCAAGAGCCCGCTGGCACGACGCCACACCTGGGGCTCCCTGATGGTCGCGGCCAATTGGGGCCAACGATGAGCGGCCTGCCCCGAGCCATCGCGGTCGCGAACCAGTTCGACCGCCAGGCGCTGCGCGCCTACAAGGCAGCCGTCAAGACCTACGCTCGCTTGCCGTGGGTCACCGGCGTCGGCATCGGCATCAAGGAGACCCGTGGGCAGCTGATCGCGTCAGCCGGGCCGGTGATCGTGTTCTACGTCACGAAGAAGTTGAAGCGCGTGCCGAAACAGAAGCGCATCCCTCGCGAGATACTCGGCGTGCCGACCGATGTTGTCCAGGGCAACTTCGTCAGCAACGCGCCGCCGCCGCCGACCATGCCGCGGCCGCAACCGCCGTCGTTGCCGCTTCGCCCGGGTGCCAGCGTGGCCCGATCCAACCGCTCAGCGGCATCGGTTGGCGGCATTGCACAGGACGCCGCCGGCGTGCGCTACATGCTCACCGCCGAGCACGTGTTCATTGAAAAAGAGAACCTGGCGGCGGGCTCGCCGATGGTGCATCCAGGTCCCCTCGATATCCTCACGCAGGCGGTCGTGGTCGCGCGCTACCACAGGAAGCACAAGACCATGGACGCGGGCATCGCGAAGATCGATGCGGGCGTGGCGTCGAACAACAATGCGCGTTGCTGTCGAATGTCACGATTCTGCCGCCCACGGCGGCCCTGGCCGCCGGCACGCTCGAAAAGAGCGGGCGCACGACCGACATCACGCAGGGCGTGGTGCGGATGATCGGCCAGTTCGGCCTGTCCGCCCCCGTGATCTTCATCAAGCCGCCAGACAACTTCACCGGCACGATCGCCGACCACGGCGACTCCGGCGCCATCTGGTACGACGCCGATACGTTTGAGGCCGTTGGGTTGCATCGCGGCAGCGATCCGACGTCGGGCGACGCGGTCGCTACTCCGGTGGGCAACATCCTCTCGCACTTCAAGCTGACCTGGGTGTAACGCGACTGTCGCGGGCGCTATGATGTGCCCATGCGAAAAGTCTTCAGTGCGGCGCTGCTGATCGCGGCGGCGCTGTCCGTCGGCCACTTGTCCGCCGACACCCCACGCGGCAGCCTGACCATCGATCGCATTTCGCGTGTCAAGTATCCCTCCGCGCCGGCCTGGTCTCCCGACGGCAAGATGGTCGCGTTCTTGTGGGACGCGTGGGGCAAGCAGGATCTGTTCGTCGTGACTCCCGGCCAGCAGCCGATCGCGCTGACGGACTTCCCGCTGGACCCCGACATCCTGACGTCCGACATCAACGGCTTTGCCTGGGTCTCACCAACCGAGATCCTGTTCTCTCGCGACGGCAGTTTGTGGACCGTGTCGCCGGCCGCGGGCGCGAAGCCGGCGCGCTACAGCGGCGGGCTTGCCGACGCGGGTAACTTCACGCTGTCGCGCGATCGCAGCCGCATCGCCTTTACTCGCGGCGGTCAACTGTGGATCGCGTCGCTCAAAGACAAGACGCAGCGACCGGTCACCGGACTGGCGCCGGCGACCGCGAACAACCCCGTGTTTTCGTTCGACGGCGAATGGCTGGCCTTCACCTCGACCAGCGGTTCGCGCCCGCCAGATTCAGACCTCTGGCCGTTCAACGGCAACCTGATGCGCGTGACCGGCAACGGCGGCGGCCTCGTTGCCAGCGGAGCGGTCGAACGGCGACTCGGGGTGGTGTCGACCTCGGGCGGCGACATCACCTGGGTGCCGGTCGTCGGTAATCCGGGCAGCGTCCAGTTCACGGCCGATGGTGGTGTGGTCTGGACGGAAGGATCGGCCAATGGCAAGACGCGCGAGATCAGGGCGTGGAAGGCGGGTTCGGCGCCGCGGACGTTGTGGAAGGACAACGACGATCGCTGGTTCTCACCGACCGGCCGTGATTCGCGCGTGCTGGTATCGCCGGATGGAAAGTCCGTCGCCTTCATCAGCGATCGCAGCGGCTGGATTCACGTCTATGTCACGCCGGCTGATGCCACCAGCGAGTCGCAGGCGAAGCAGTTGACCACCGGCGGGTTCCTCGCCGGACTCGGGAGCTGGTCGCAGGACAGCACGCGGATTGCCTACCACCGCAGCGAAGCCGGCAATCAGTACGAGCGCTTCATCAACGTCGTTGATGTGCGCACCGGCGTGAGTGAGCAGATCGTCACCACCCGTGGCGTCAATTACGACGCGTCGTTTTCACCCGACGGATCGCAGCTGGTGTTTCACCGCACCGACATCGAAAACTCACTCGATCTCTACAGCGTTGCCGCGCGACCAAAGTCCGCGATGGTGCGTCTCAGCGACTCGATGCCGGCAGGCCTGAACAAGGCCGACTTCTCGCCGGTCACGGCGGTGTCGTATCCAAGCCGGCTGGACCAGAAGCCGGTGCCGGCGACGATGATGGTGTCCAAGACGCTGGATCGCACCAGGAAGCACCCGGCCCTGGTGTGGATTCATGGCTCCGGATCCGACCAGAACTTTCTCGGCTGGCACCCTGGTTCGTACCGGATGTACTACTCGCTCTGCCAATACCTCGCGCAACAGGGCTACGTGATCCTGACCCCTGACTATCGCGGCAGCTCGGGATTCAGCCGCGACTGGTCGACTGGCGTGCATATGGGCATCGGCGTCAACGACACGGCGGATGTCGCGGCAGGGGCCGACTACCTGAAGACGCTGGACTATGTCGATCCGAACCGCATTGGTGTCTTCGGCTTGAGCTACGGCGGCTTTCTCACTCTGCAGGCGATGACGGTCGATCCGACGCTGTGGCGAGCGGGCGTCAATGTGGCCGGCGTCGTGGATTGGGCGACATACAGCGCGGGCTACACCACGCCTCGATTGGGCACCCCGGTGCAGAATCCTGAGATCTACCGGGTCTCGGCGCCGATCCTGCACATGGACAAGCTGGAGCGGCCGCTGCTGACGCTGCACGGCACCAACGATCGCAATGTCTCGTTCGCCGACTCGCTGCGGCTGTTTGACGTGCTGATCAAGCTTGGCAAGCCGTTCGAATCGCAGATCTATCCCGGCGAAATCCATTTCTTCCGCCGTGACATCGTGCTGCGCGACGCGTGGCGGCGCATCGAGGATTTCTTCGACCGGACCGTGAAGAACGGCGCGGTCATGCCCAGCAAGTGACCATGTCGCGTTCGGTCGCGTTCTGGAGCACGCGTCTCGCGCTGGTGCTCACCGGTTTTGTGGCGCTGACGCTGTTTCCAGCGCACCCGGTGGAGTCGTGGCAGGGGCTGTCGTTTCCCGATCACAACTGGATCGACGGCTTCGTGCGCTGGGACTCGTTCTGGTACGAGTCGATCGTCGATCCGAATCCGCGCTTCGTCCCCGCCTACCTCTCCAACGCGAACTTCTTCCCGTTCTATGCGTGGGTGTCGTGGGTGGCGGCGCTGCCGTTGCGGCCATTCTTCGATCTCGAGCACGCGTTCTTTGGCGGCGGACTGATGGTCTCGTCGGTGTCGTTTGCGCTGGGCCTGGCGGCGGTTGAGCGCATTACGCGACGCCTCGCCGGCTCGGAGGCGGCCCAGCGAACCGTGTGGCTGATCGCGGTGTTTCCCTTCTCGTTCTTCTTCACCGCGGTCTATGCCGACGCGCTGTACTTCTGCCTGTGCGCGTGGGCACTGGTCTTCGCCTACGAAGAGCGTTGGTACGCGGCCTGCGCGCTCGCCGCCATGGCGTCGATGACGCGCATTCCGGGTGTCGCGCTCTTCCCGGCGCTGGGACTGGAATACCTCCGCCGCCACAACTGGCGCATCGGCCCGATGGGGCAGGTTGCCCTCTGCGTGGCTATCCTGGCGTTGGGGCCACTCGTCATTGGCGCGTACTACGAATGGCGCTACGACAATCCACTTGAGTTCCTGCGCGCACGTCAGGTCGGCTGGCAGCGGGCCTCGGGCATCGCCGGGTACGTGCGCGACTGGAATTATTTCTTCGAGGCGCCGATCTTCCCCTGCAGCAGTGCCGCCGAATGTGTGAAGGAATTCGCGCCGACGCGCGCCTTGCTGGGCGTGACCTACCTGCTGTTGCTGCCGTCGACGATCGTGCTCACGCTGATGTCGGCTCGGACGCTTGGCGTCGGGCTTACGGCATGGGCGCTGGTGTCGATCCTGATGTCCCTGCCCAACGGCTTTGATGGTGTCGGCCGATTTACCACGGTGCTGTTTCCAGTATTTATCTCGGCGGCACTGCGGATTCGCTCACGACGATCCTTGCTGGTCGCGTGCGCGGTGTGCGTCCCGTTCCTGCTGCTGTTCTTCGCTCAGTTCGCGCGCTGGCGCCAGGTCTTGTAGGCGAGGTGCTTGTCGGCGGGGAAGCGAGGTGAGCGGAGGAGACCCCACTTGGCGAGGCGGAATTGTGCCGCCGTATTCAGGCAGCCAAACCCATACTTCACGCTGCGCATGAATGTGATCGAGGAGGCGTCGGGCGCATAACTGGTCGGGCACGACACCTCGCCGATCTGGAAGCCCAGCCACACCGTCTGCGCCAGCATCTGGTTGTCGAACACGAAGTCATTGGAGTTGGCTGACAGCGGCAGGGCTTCGAGCAGCTCGCGCGAAAACGCGCGATAGCCGGTGTGAAATTCGGACACCTTGGTGCCGAGCAGCATGTTGCCGAATAACGTCAGGAACCGATTGGCCACATAGCGCCACATCGGCATCCCGCCCGCCAGTGCGCCGCCACCCAGGATGCGGGAGGCCAGAACGCATGAGTAGAGGCCGCTGCCAACCATGCCGGCCATTGCCGGAATCAGTTTCGGCGTGTACTGGTAGTCGGGGTGCACCATGATGACGATGTCGGCGCCGTTGTCGAGCGCGAGCTGGTAGCACGTCTTCTGGTTGCCGCCGTAGCCGAGGTTCTTTGGATGGCGATGCGCAAGCACGCGATCGAGCGCCTGTGCCTTCTGCATGGTCTCGTCCTGGCTGGCGTCGTCGACGACGATCACGAGGTCGACCACGTCGTGGGCGACCACTTCGCGCCACGTCTTCTCAATCGTGTGCTGGGCGTTATAGGCCGGCATCACCACGACCACCTTCGGCTGTTTAGTCATTCGATCCGGCCTCTATAATAGGTCGCCGTGCTTTGGATTCTTGCAAGCGTCGCATTCGCGCTGCTGTGTTACGAGATCCCGACGCTGGTCACCGAGGTCCTGGTCCGCCTGTTGCGGAATCCCAACGGGCTGCAGACGGACTTTCACTATTATTTTGCGGCCGCCCAACGGTTCTCGACGGACCCGTCAGCGTTGTATCTCCCCGGGGATCACGTCATCGCCGGCTTTGCCTATCCGCCTCCCGCGATCCTGCCTTTCCTGGCGCTGAGCGCATTGCCGCTTGGTGCTGCGCTGCTGGTCACGAC
>JAYQOO010000004.1:0-80525 GCA_038144855.1 Acidimicrobiia bacterium
TCTTCAACGTGCTCGTCGGCAGCATCTTCGCCGTGGTGCTGGGCATTGTCGCCACGCTGTTCTACCAGGCGTACTACGCCAGTGAATCCCAGCGCGAAGTCGGCGCGTTCGAGGTGTCCCGCATCGTGTGGGGCATGTTCCTGGTGGTCAACATCGCGTTCGGCTACCTGTCGCGCAAGTTCATCCGCGAGGCCCTCGAACGGCGGTGGCTGGCCGGCATCGGCCTGCGCAAGATCCTGATCGCCGGCGCCGGGGACCTCGGCCGCGTCGTCGCCGCCCGCCTCCAGGGACACCGCGAACTGGGCTACCAGATCGTCGGCTTCGTCGACGACAAGGCCGGAGGCGATCATCTCGGCTATCGCGGGCTGCCGCTGCTGGGCTCGCTGGCGGACGCCGCCGAGATCGTCACCAACGAAAAGATCGACGATCTCTATGTCGCTCTGCCGCTCGAAGAGCACATGAAGCTGCTCGACCTGGTTGAATCGACCAGCCGCGAGGGCGTCGACGTCAAGGTCGTGCCTGACCTGCTGCAGTTCATTGCGCTGCGGGCACGCCTCGAGGATCTCGACGGTGTCCCGGTCATCAACCTCAACGACGTCCCGCTGCAGGGCGTCAGTGCGCTCGTCAAGCGGGTCCTCGACATCGTGATCTCCACCTTCGCGCTGGCGATCATGGCGGTTCCGGGCGTGCTGATCAGCTGGCTGATCAAGCGCACGTCGCGGGGACCAGTGTTCTACGCCCAGGAACGCATGGGCCTCGATGGCAAGCAGTTCACGGTGTACAAGTTCCGCACCATGCCGATCGACGCCGAAGCGGACGGGCCGGTGTGGTCGGACGACAACGATAACCGCGCGACCAAGGTCGGCGCCTTCCTGCGCCGCCATGACCTGGACGAGTGGCCGCAATTCTGGAACGTGCTGAAGGGCGAGATGTCGATCGTGGGACCGCGGCCCGAGCGCCCGTTCTTCGTCGAGCAGTTCAAGCACCGCATCCCGCAGTACATGCTGCGTCACAAGGTCAAGGCGGGCATCACCGGCTGGGCCCAGGTCAACGGCTGGCGCGGCAATACGTCGCTTGAAAAGCGCATCGAGTACGACCTCTACTACATCGAGAACTGGTCGGTCACGCTCGACATCAAGATCATGTGGCTGACGCTGATCCGCGTGCTCGCCTTCAATCGCGCCCGCGCCTAGACGCGCGGCTTTCCTTCACACACATATGCCTCGAGTCGTCATTACCGGCGCAGCGGGTTTCATCGGCTCCCACCTCTCCGAAACGCTGCTCGATCGCGGCTATTCGGTCGTCGGCGTCGACAACCTGCTGACCGGGGACCTTGCCAACATCGCGCACCTGCGCGACCGTGATTTCCAGTTCATCCGCCACGACGTCACCAACTACATCGACATCGACGGGCCGGTGGACTACGTGCTGCACTGGGCGAGTCCGGCCAGCCCGATCGACTATCTCGAACTGCCGATTCCGACCCTGAAAGTCGGCGCGCTGGGCACGCACAAGGCGCTCGGCCTGGCCAAGGCGAAGAAGGCGGTGTTTGTGATCGCCTCGACGTCGGAGGTCTACGGCGATCCGCTCGAGCATCCGCAAAAGGAATCGTACTGGGGCAACGTCAACCCGATCGGCCCGCGCGGCGTCTATGACGAGGCCAAGCGCTTTGCCGAAGCGATGACGGTCGCCTACCGCCGGTATCACAAGGTCGACACCAAGATCGTCCGCATCTTCAACACCTACGGTCCGCGCATGCGCGTCCGTGACGGCCGCGCCGTGCCGGCGTTTATCTCACAGGCGCTTCTGAACGAAGACGTGACGGTGTTTGGCGACGGCAAGCAGACGCGCAGCTTCTGCTACATCAGCGACCTGGTCGACGGCATTATCAAGCTGATGCTGTCGAATGAGAACGACCCGATGAACATCGGCAATCCGCAGGAAATGACGATCGAACAGATCGCCACGTTGATCATCCAGATGACCGGCTCGAAGAGCAAGATCATCTACAAGCCGCTGCCAACCGACGACCCCAAGGTGCGTCAGCCCGATATCACTCGGGCGCGGACGCTGCTGGCGTGGGAACCCAAGGTCTCGCTCGAGCAAGGCCTCGGCCGCACGATCGATTACTTCCGCTCGAAGGTTGTTGCCGGCGCGTAGCCGCCGCTGAGGCTTTCCGGCTCCAGCAGCAGGCCGTGGCTTTCTGCAAGCGAGGCCGGGCGTGTCGCGCGAATCCTGCAGGCGGGCTTGGTGAACATCAGCTGCACGTCGCCGCAGTGGCGCTCCTCGAACGCCGCCTCGCAGAAGCCGAGATACAGGTCCCACATCCGAATGAAGCGCTCATCAAACCCCTGGGCGCGCACATCATCCAGCCGGGCGTGAAACCGTTCACGCCACTGATGGAGGGTCTGCGCGTAATGGGGGCCGATCTCCATCGCGTGATGCAGCGCGAGGGTCGTCACCCGCGCCTGTGAGGCCAGGATCTCCGCGACCGAGGCCAGCTCGGCGCCTGGGAAGATGCGCTTGGCGATCCAGCTCGGTGTCGCCATGTAGTCGGCAAATCGCCAGTCGTCGACCGTGATGGTCTGCATCAGCATCGCGCCGTCGTCGGTCAGCAGCCGCTGGCACGCGCCGAAGAATTCGTCGTAGTGACGCAGGCCGACGGCCTCGAACATCTCGATGCTGACGATCTTGTTGTATCGGCCGGTGAGGTCGCGATAGTCGTCCCGCCGCACCTCGATCAATTGCTTCGCGTCGCGCGACCGCGCGATCCGCGCCGTCGCGTAGGCGTGCTGCTCCTCGCTGATCGTGGTGGTGGTGACACGACACCCATACCGGGTGGCCGCAAACAGCGCAAACCCTCCCCAGCCCGTGCCAATCTCCAGCACGTGGTCCGCGGGGCCCAGTTCGAGACGGTCGCAAATGGTGCGCAGCTTGTTGACCTGGGCGGCCGCCAGCGAATCACCGGGCTGGTCGTAGATGGCGCACGAGTACAGCAAATTGGGGTCGAGAAACAGCTCGAAGAACCGGTTGCCGAGATCGTAATGCTCGTGGATGTTGCGGCGACTGCCGCGCCACGAGTTGTCGCGCGCGCGGTGCGCGAGGTGTTCAAGCCCGCGCGAGAGCGCCGTGACCAGCTTGGGCAGGTTGGCGACGGTGTGGCGATTGGCCAGCATCAGCCGCACGAGGGCCACCAGGTCGGTGGTCGACCACAGACCATCCATGTAGGCGTCACCGAGGCCGATCTCCCCCCCGGTCGCCACCCTGGCGAAAAAGGCCCGGTCATGAATCGTCAGGTCGGCGTCGTGGCCGTTGCCACCACCAAACACCTCCTGCCCTCCCGGCCACGACACGCGGAGCCGCCCGCGCGCGATGCGCCGCAACGCGGCAAGGACGATTCGTTCAGAGGCGTGCTGCAGTAGGTTGACCATGCGTCAGTGGTTGGCGGTGGGATTCGGGTACTCCGGCAGCCGCTTCAGCCGCAGCCGTAGTGCTTCAAGGTGGATGCCGCCCATCACCCGGGCGGTCATGAATGGGTAGCCAAGCAAGGTCCTGCGGACGTTTGCCGCAGTCCATTCACGCCGTTCCAGTTGCAGCGTGGCGTCAAACAGGCGTGCACCGGACCCCTGTTCGGACACATTCATGTGCGCGACCAGGGACTCGCCTGGCGGCGTCAACACGAACTCATAGTTTGCGTCCATGGTCATGAATGGCGAGACGTACAGCGCCTTCTCCGCAAACGACCGAAACCGCTGCGTGGAGGCGTCGGCGGGATTCAGCCAGTAACTGCGGCGGCCGCCGTAGGTGTTGCGCACGTCGGCGAGGACCGCCGCCACCGCGCCGCTGGTATCGCAGCAGTAATAGATGGAGATCGGATTGAAGACATAGCCTGCGTAGCGCAGGTGCGTCAGCAGGTAGATCGGTCCGTCCGGACACGTCTGCCCCATTTGCCGGGCGCAGGCGCGAATCCGCTCGCGCAACGGCAGTTGCGGGTCGCCAATGTGATCGGCGTCATGGAACGAGGCCAGGCCGAACCGATTGCACGCTGTCAGCCGTGACACTGCCATCTGCCGGGCAACCGCATCCACGTCGATCAGCGCCATGAAGAGCGAGTAGGTGAAGGCATGCGCGCGTGGACTGAACCTCCGGTGCCGGATCGTGCCCGTGTACAGGCCAGGCGCGATCGTCACCACG
Organism: Acidimicrobiia bacterium; assembly: GCA_038144855.1. GTDB lineage: Bacteria > Acidobacteriota > Vicinamibacteria > Vicinamibacterales > UBA2999 > 12-FULL-67-14b. The sequence continues at coordinate 4,195 of JAYQOO010000004.1, forward strand.
TCACCGCGAGATCGTCCGCCACGCGCACCGCCGACATCAGGCCGTCTTCATGAAAGCCGTATTTCCAGTAGGCCCCGCAATAGTGCGTGCGGTTGACGCCGCTCACCGCCCGCCACAACGCCTGCGCCCCCTCGGCCGCGGCGGTCAGCTGCGGATGGCGGTAGACCATGCGCGCGATCACGGCGGACTGCGGAATCGGCCGGTGTGCATTCAGCGTCACGCAGTATTCCTGCCGTTCCGAGAGGCCCTGTAAGCGATTGAGGTGATAGGTCACCGTCGGCGGCTGGTCGTCCCCGGAGCCGAGCCGGTAGTTCCACGACGCGCGCGCGCGGGGATTGGCTGGCAACATCGTGGCGTCGGTATGCAGGATCGCGTCATTCGGCGTGGTCTTGAACGCCGCAAAGACGTCGCGCTCGAGTCCCGACGGGTCGGCCAGCAGCGGCAGCACCTGGTCGCCGTGACACGCAAACACCACCTCGTCGAAGCGCTGCTGGATTCCATCAGCCATGGTGAGCACAACCGCCGTGGCCTCGCGCGTGACGGCACCGAGCGACGCGCCGAGATGAATGCGATCACCCAGTGGTCGCGTCAATGGGGCGATGTAGCTGTCACTGCCCTTCGCCACCACCCGCCATGGCACCGGCGAGCGCAGCGACAACATGCCGTGGTTGTCCATGAAGCGTACCAATGTCGCCATCGGAAATGCGCGGATCGTCGCGGCCGACGCCGACCAGATGGCGGACGTCATTGGCACAAGATACCGGGACACGAAGGCGTCGCTGTAGCCGCGTTCCCGCACGAAGGTGTCGAGCGTCCAGTTCCACTGTGCGGGCGTAAAGACGTCGAGCGCCTCGTGGTTGAAACGCACGATGTCGGCCAGAAGACGGTATTGGGCGGAGTCGAGCAGGCTGCGCGGTTGCGCAAACACACCGCTCAGGCCGCGGCTGCCGTACTCAAAGCCAGTCTTCGGACAGCTCACCGAGAAGGACATGTCCGACGCACGGGTCTCGACGCCAAGTTCTTCGAACAGGCGCACCAGCAGCGGATAGGTCTTGCGATTGTGGACCAGAAACCCGGTGTCGAGCGCAATCGGGCCGCGGTCGCCTTGAACACGAATCGTGTGGGTGTGGCCGCCCAGACGGCCGTCGCGTTCGAAAAGGACAACCTCGTAGCGGCGGCTGAGAAAATAGGCGGCTGACAGTCCGGAGATGCCTGCCCCGATGACGGCAATACGTTTCATGCGCTGACGCGGTTTTGACGCGTGACGAACGGTCGAAGGTCCCGCGCGACGCCTATCAGTTCCAGCGCGCGCAACACCATGAAGGTGATGTCGACCTCCCACCATCGGATGCCCTGGCGGCAGCTTGATCGGCAGTGGTGGTGGTTGTTGTGCCAGCCCTCCCCGAGAGTGAGGAGCGCAAGCAGGAAATTGTTCCGGCTGTCATCCCGCGTGGCAAACGGCCTCGTGCCCCAGATGTGCGCCACCGAATTGATTGCAAACGTCGCGTGATAGAGCGCCACGGTTGAGAGCAGGAACCCCCATGCAAACGCCGCAGTGCCACCGATCAGCCAGATGCTCGCCCCATAGATGACAAGCGGTACCCAGTGATAGCGATCCAGCCAGCGCAACTCTGGATACCGCCCGAAGTCCGCGATGCGACGCGGGTCGTACTGGTCGTATCGCGGGGACAGGATCCAGCCGACGTGCGACCACCAGAACCCGTGACGCGGGGAATGCACGTCGTCCGGCGTGTCGCTATGACGATGATGGTCGCGATGATGCGCGGCCCACCAGAGGACGCCTTTCTGGCCCGACGTCTGCGCGAGCACGGCAAGGGCAAACTGCGCAAACCGTCCCAGCCGGTAGGACCGGTGGCTGAAGTAGCGGTGATAGCCCGCGGTGATGCCAAACATGCGAATGACGTAGCTGCCGCCGAACCAGATCAGCAGTTCCGGAGCGAACGGCACGAAGAAAACCAAAAGCGCGGCGACGTGCAGCAATGTGAAGCGGGCGACGGGCGAAAACACCGAAGGGATTTAACCAGCCGGATGACGGTTTGTCAAATAGTTGTCCATGACATAAAATAGACAAATGTGGATTCAGTTCGGCATCTCGATGGTTACGTTCATCGCCCTTGATGCGCTGTGGCTGGGATTGCTCATGGCGGACTTCTACCGTCGCCACCTTGGCCACCTGGCCAGGATGGCTGACGGCCGTCTCGACCCGGTCTGGCCGGTGGCGGCATTGGTCTATCCTGCGTTGGCCGGCGGGCTGACGGTCCTCGTCGTGTCGAGGGCGCGCTCGCCGATCGAGGCACTGGCCCTGGGCGCGTTCTTCGGACTCGTGACCTATGCGGTGTACGACCTGACCAATCACTCGACGCTTCGTGACTGGCCGGCCATCCTGACCATCACCGATATCGCGTGGGGCGCGGTGCTTTGTGGCACCACCGCCTGGATCACCTACACCCTGGCGAAGGCGTCATGACGGCGACGTTGCAGTACCCGATCCGTGCCGTCGCGCGCCTCACCGGCCTCAGCATCGACACCCTGCGGGCCTGGGAGCGGCGCTACGCTGCCGTCGAGCCCGCGCGCGGTGAGCGCGGTCGCATCTACACCGATCACCATGTTGCGCGGCTCAAGCAGCTGGCCAATCTCGTCGAGCGCGGCCACGCCATCGGATCGATTGCCGGGATGTCCGACGACGCCCTCCTCCGCCTCTCCGCGGACGAATCGACGACGAGTGCCGAACCCGGTCCTGCGGCGGATCTGACGCCGTTGCTCGCGGCGATCAAGCTCTACGACCTCGACGCAATCGAGTCGCACCTCGCAAGGCTGGCCGTGGTGATGAGCCCGCGCGACTTCGTGATGGCGGTTGCGATTCCGGTCCTCCGTGAAGTGGGTACGCAGTGGGAAGCCGGATCCGTCCGTCCCGCACAGGAACACCTCGTTTCGGCGATCCTGCGCAGCGTGCTCGGCGGCCTGCTCCGCGCCATGCCCCGCCGGACTGGCGCCCCCCGAATGGTCTTCGCCACGCTGCCTGGTGAGCGCCACGAAATAGGACTGCTCAGCGCGGCTGTCCTAGCCGCCTCCGCCGGGGCCCATGCCATTTATCTCGGCCCTGACCTCCCCGCTGCCGACCTGGCGCACGCTTGCGCCAAGTCCGGCGCGAAGGTGCTTGTGCTTGCGGCCACCAGCCCGCACGCCGGCAATCACGAGGAACTGCGAGGGCTGGCCAGGCTGCCCAACGATGTCAAGGTGTGGGTCGGCGGTCCCGAGGCCCGCGCGATCACCGATCATCTCGCCGACCGGGCGGTCACCCTCTCGTCACTGACCTCGATACAAGGAATGGTGAATACGCTTGCCGCTTGACCTATCGCACGCCGTGAACTGGTTGATGGCTGACACCCGTCGGCCGGCTTCCGGCGTGCATACAATCCATAGCGAGACCATCGTGCCGGTGCCGCTCGACCAGGCGTTCGCATTCTTCGCCGAAGCGCAGAACCTCGAACGGATGACGCCGCCATGGCTGAACTTCCGGATTGCGACGCCGCTGCCGATCGCGATGCACGAAGGCACGATCATCGACTACGTGATCGGTCTGTACGGCCTGCCGATTCCGTGGCGCACGCGCATCGATGTCTGGGAACCCGGCGTCCGTTTCATCGATCGCCAGGTGGCGGGACCGTACAGGTGGTGGCATCATGAACACCGATTCGACGCCGTGGCCGGCGGAACGCGGGTGACCGACCACGTGGAATTCGTGCCGCGCGCCGCCTGGGTCAGCACCTGGCTGGTCAAGCGCGACGTGGGCCGCATCTTCCAGTTTCGACAAGCGGCACTTGGGGAATTGCTCGGATCGACACAGCCGGAGGCGGCAGCATGAAACGCGGCACGACAATCGTTCTGGTCATTCTGGTCATCGCCGTCGCGTTTGCCGCCTGGCGCAGCCGCTCTACGTCGAGCGGCATCGAAGTCACGGCCAATACCGTCTCGCGGGTTGCGCTCCTTCAATCCCAGGTCACCGCGTCCGGCGAGATCGTGGCGTCCCGTTACGCCGAGATCGGCGCCAACGTCATGGGCCGCCTGGTCTCGTTGTCGGTCCGCGAAGGTGACACGGTGCGTGCCGGACAGGTACTGGCAAGGATCGACCCCGCGCAGGCATCGGCCACCGCCGACGCGGCCGACGCGGCCCTCGGTGCCCTGGAGGCTGACGCGAAGGCCGCTGCCACCCAGGTCCGCAGCGCACAGGCCGCGGCCAATGAAGCCCGCGCCCGTGCGACCGAAGCAGCAGCCGCACTCGAACGCGCGCGCCAGTTGCGCGACTCGGGGCTGTTGCCAGCTGCCGACTTCGACAAGGCCGTGTCCGCCGAGGGCGCGGCAACGGCGCAGTTGGCATCGACCACTGCGGCGGTCGACCGCGCCCAGCAGGCGGCGGCCGCGACCGATCGACGCGTCGCGCAAGGACGAGCCGAGCGCGTGCGAGCCCGCGATCAACTCTCGAAGACCGATGTCACGGCGCCGATCGACGGCGTCGTCACCAGGCTGGATGTCGAGGTCGGCGAAATGGTGGTGATCGGCGTCCAGAACCAACCCGGGTCGATTCTGATGACCGTCTCCGACCTCAGTGCCATCAACGCGGAGGTCAAGGTCGCCGAGGCCGACGTCATGCGCTTGAGCAACGGCCTGCCCTCAACCGTCACGCTCGAGGCGCTACCCGACCAGCGATTCCCAGGTCGAGTCGTCGAGATCGGCGCAAGCGCGCTGCCGCAGATCGGCACGCAGGCTACGGCGCGGGAGTTTCGTGTCACCGTGAGGCTCGACCCCACGAAGACGGCGCTCAGGCCCGGCCTCACGTGCGACGCGGAGATCGTCGCCGCCGAGCGCCGCAACGTCCTCACGGTGCCGCTGCCCGCCGTGGTGGAGCGGGATGGCAAGACGGGGGTGTTTGTCCTCAGCAACGGCATTGCTAAGTTCACGCCGGTCACGACCGGCATCATCGGCGGGCTGTCGATTGAAGTGGATGGCATTGCCGAGGGCACAACCATCGTGGCCGGCCCAATCCAAGTCCTGCGCGACCTGGCGGATGGCGCCGCTGTTCGCGTCGCGCAAGCGCCGCGCTGACCCCGCCCATGCGAGAGGCCTTCCTCCAGGGTGCGTTTGCCGTTCGCGCCAACCCGCTGCGTTCGACGCTCGGGGCGCTGGCAATCGCTGTCGCCGTGGCGACCATCGTCATTGTCGTCACGGCGCTCGATGGCGTGCGGCAGTACGCGGAAGACACGACGGCAAGAACGTTCGGATCAGATACCTTCCTGATCGCCCAAGTCGCGTCACCGGGCCGCGTGTCACGCAAGGAACTTCTCGCCCAACTCGCGCGCAATCCGGCGATCACCAGGCGTGACGTGTCGTTCCTGACCCGTTACGCCGGCAGCGATGTTCTCTATGCACCCAACGCTCAGGCGCGTGGCGAAGTCAGCCGGCAGGAGCGGGTCGTCGAGGGTGCCGCGATCACCGGCACGACGGCAACGCTGGCCGACATCCGCGACCTCAACCTCGATGCAGGCCGCTTCTTCAGCGCAGACGAAGATCGCACCGGCGCCGCCGTCGCGGTGATCGGCGCCGACATCGTCGACGGCCTGTTTGCGCCCGGAAGCCCGATCGGGCAATCGATTCGGATCGCAGGCCGTCGCTTCGACGTGATCGGTACGCAAGCGCGCATCGGCAGTGGCGGACTCGACAAGTACGTGTGGATTCCGCTGCGCGCGCACGAGCGCGCGTTCGGCGCCGCCCGGAACCTGCAGATCTTCGCCAAGAGCCCGAACGGCACGCCGGCACTCGCCGAGAGCCATGCGGTCGGGTCGATGCGGGCCGCCCGGGGCTTGCGGCCGGGCACGAGCGATACCTTCGACGTGCTGGCACCGGAGGCCGCCCGCGGGTTTGTCGCCAATTTGTCGGGCCGCGTCGGCGCGGCCGCCGGACCGATATCGCTGATGGCGCTGCTGGCCGCGATTGTGGTCGTCACCAACACCGTGGTGGTGTGGGTGAAGCAGCGGCAGCGTTAAATAGGCGTGCGGCGCGCCGTCGGCGCCCCACGCCAACAGATAGTGAGGGAGGAACAGGGCCAGGGCGTGCTCCTTGCTGTGATCGGCGGCGCCGCCGGTGTGCTGGCCGCGGTTGCGCTGCTGAGCGCCGTGGGGGCCGTTGTGCCCATTCCGCTCAAGACGTCGTTGCCGACTGCCGTCGGCGCCCTGGTGGCCGCGGCAGGAAGCGGAATCGCCGCCGGGTGGTACCCGGCCATCCGCGCAACCCGGCTTGATGTCGTCAACGCCCTGCGAGCCGAATGACACCCCCAACCGTCCGCGCCTGGCTCGAGCCTGAACGGCAGGCAGCATCGCTTGCCATCGACGCGCTGCGATCGCAACCAGCTCGCGCCACGCTGGCCATCCTTGGCGTGGTGATCGGCATCGTGACGGTGGTCGTGGTCGCCTCGACGCTGGTCGGCCTGCGCAACAGCGTGGCCCTGCTCTTCCGTGAACTCGGCACCGACAACCTGTTCGCCTATCACCTGAACGGCGAGCCGTACTCCGCGCCGACTGAACTGGACGTCGCGCGGCCGCAGTTCACGCCAGACGACGCCAAGCCGCTCGTCGAACTCGGCGAGTCGATTCGGGACGTCGGACTTGAACTGATCGTCCCGGTGACATCCGGCACGCGCGTCCTGACCGCGCGCGCCGGCGCCAACGAATCGGACACCATTCTCGTCGAGGGCGTCTCGCCCAACTTTCACGACCTTGTCGGCGCCGAGTTCAAGGAAGGCCGCCCGCTGACCGACATCGATGCCCGCGTCCAGGCCCAGGTCGCGGTGATCGGCGCCAGCGTGTCACGGGCGTTGTTTGGCGCCGGGTCCGCCGTAGGACGCCCCTTCCTGCTTGGCGGCGACCGTTACTACGTCGTTGGCGTCCTCGAGCCGCGCAAGGGAACGTTCTTCGGCGAAAATCGTAACGACAGTGTGATTGCCATACCCGTCAGCACGGCGCGCCGCAAGTTTCCGGATGCGCGAAACCTGGTGATGTACGTTCGCGCCAAGCCAGGCATGCGCGAGCAGGCTCGCGAGGAGGCTCGCGCTATTCTGCGGCTGATCCGTCGCGTTCCCGACGGCGCGCCAGACAACTTCGCGCTCAATTCAGCGGATCAGATCATTGCGCAGTTCGATCGCATCGGCTTCCAGATCTTCCTGGTCACGATTGCGCTGGCCTCGGTGAGTCTCGGCATCGGCGGAATCGGCATAGCCAACGTCATGGTGATCAGCGTGACCGAGCGCACACGCGAGATCGGTGTGCGCCTGGCGATCGGCGCACGGCGCGCCGACGTCAGGCGGCAGTTTCTGATCGAAGCGGCCATCCTCAGCGGCGTGGGCGGTGTGATTGGCGTTGCGATCGCCACGGCCATCGGTCTTGCCGCCGCTCTCATCTCGCCGGCTTTTCCCGCGGCGCCACCGCTCTGGTCCGTGAGTGCCGGCCTGGCCAGCGCCCTGGCCGTCGGCATTGTGGCCGGCTACCTGCCGGCTCGCAGGGCCGCGGGGCTGGATCCCGTGGAAGCACTGCGCTACGAGTAAGCGATCCATTCTTCGCTCGGGACGACGCTGCGCGTGACGCTGCCGCGCGCTACTTGTTGATGATCTTGGCGATCCGCCAGACGTAGTCCAGCCCGGACAGGATGGTGATGCCGGCAGAGATCCAGACGGCAGCATCCACCAGCGGAGAGGCGTATCCCAGGTAGTTGAACGCCATTACCACCACGCAGGCGATGATGAAGATCGCCGTGGCCGCCTTGCCCAACGGCGACGGACGGAACGTGCGTGGCCCGATCGCCAGGTTCACGATCGCCACCGTCAGCACGATGCCAACGTCGCGGCTGATGACGAGAATCGTCAGCCAGAGCGGGATCCGGTTCGTCAATCCGATGTTGGGCAAGGTGAGGACGATAAACGTGGTGACAAGCAGGAGCTTGTCGGCGGCCGGATCCAGCCACGCGCCCAGCTCACTCTTCTGCCCGGTTGCCCTGGCGGCGACGCCGTCAAGCAGATCAGTCAGACCGGCCAGCGCAAAGACCGCCAACGCCCACCCGAACTCCCCGTACAGGGTGAGAATCACCCACGCCGGGATCAACAACATCCGCAGCAGCGTCAGCTGATTGGCAAGCGTGAAGACCTGTGCCGTCATCAACGCGCCAGCGCCTCGATGCGGCTGATGATATCCATGGCCTCGCGGCCGTTCACCGCGCGCAACAGCTCGAAGTTTGTGCCAGCCAGCGGCATGACACCCGACGCCACCGCGACCGATGCGGCCGGATAGCTCAGGTGCGTCGCGGTAACGTCAGCAATGGCGACGCGCGCCCCCTGCCACTTCTTCGCGAGTTCAGGCCTGGCAGCCGCCACCAGCGTGAGCAGGCGTGACACGGTGGTGGCCAGTTCGTTGCGGCGTACCAATCGTGACGGCTCGAACTCGTAGTTGGGCAGCGTGTCCATCACACCGGAGCGCACCACCGGACTGATCCAGCCCTGCGCCCAGTGTCCACGAATGTCGGTGATGACCAACTGCCGGGGTTTCGCGCGAGCGATCAGTGCCTCGAGCCGGACGCCGATCAACGCGGCGATATCCGCACGAGTGACCTGGGGTCGGTCGGCAATCGCGCGGTATTCCGCGGGGAGCTTTGCCAGCGCCGCAGCCGCGCGCAGACGCGCCATGACCGATTCAGGGACTTCGGCCGCATCAAGCGAGCGCGCCCGTTCGTAGGCGGCAATCGCCCCCATCACATCGCCCTGCGCGTCCAGCAGGGCGCCGATCCCGGCATGCGAGCGCGCGTCGCCCGGATCGAGATCGACGGCGTTGCGATAGTGCTCGAGCGCGCTCGCCGACTGCCCTGCCTTCTGCTCCACCGCCGCAAGGTCGCGGTACAGGAAACCGGAATCCGGCGACGCCGCGATGGCCTGGCGATACGCGTCGGCGGCCTCGTCGAACCTCCGCCCGTCGGCCGCGGTCTTGGCCCTCGCCAGCATGGCCTGCGTCTGCCTGAACCTCAGTACGTCAACGCGGCTCTTCAGCTCTGTTTGCGACGGGTCTTTCGCCAGCGCCGCTTCAAAGCTGGCCAGCGCGTCGCCGTCGCGATCGAGTTCGAGCAACACCTGGCCGCGGCCGATCAGCGCCGGCACGTACGCAGCCTCGGCTTGCAGCGCACGCTCGAATCGCGTGGCGGCGTCCTTCTCATTGCCCCGCGCCATCGACAGATAAGCCATCGCGGTTTCGGCCGGATGGAACGTCGGCTGTTGCTTCAGCGCCGCGGCGAACTCGCGCTCGGCGTTGCGGGCATCGTCCATCTGCAGGTACTGCCAGCCGCGCTCGATGCGGGAGGCCAGCGCCGGCGCCGTCCCATCGGGTGAAGCCGGAAACACGAAGTCTGGATGCTTCGGCGCGCCGGTCATGGCCGGTGGCGCCTTCGGCGCACATGCGGCTGACACCACGAGGCACGCCAGCAGGCCGGCACCCAGGCACTTCATCATCGCAACACTGCTATCGCGCACGTCGCCCTCCGGCCTTCTTCGTTGCTGGAGTGGCGAGTCCGACCATGGGCAGCAACCGGCGTGGGACATCCGCCTCCACGGTCGCCCGGTCGCCCATCGTCGCGTGCGAGTGGACGGTGGCGTGGCGATAGAGCCAGGCGAGGCGATCAGCGTGCACCGGGTTGGCGAGGTCCAGCTCAACGGTAACGCGCTCCTGATCGAGCGCCAGCCGCGCGGCCACGCTTTCGAGCAACTCCGTGATGCCGGTTCCGCGATGCGCGGAGATCAACAGCGCCGACGGATCGGCTTCCTGCACGCGACGCTGCTCATCTGGCGAGATCATGTCGATCTTGTTGTAAACCTCGACCCGTGGCACTTCGATGGCGCCCACCTCTTCGAGCACGCGCAGGACGGCAGCCAGGTGACGCTCCCGTTCCGGATTCGCCGCATCGATGACGTGCAGGACCAGGTCCGCATCCGCCGTTTCTTCAAGGGTCGCACGAAAGGCGGCCACCAGCGTGTGTGGAAGACGATCGATGAACCCGACCGTGTCGCTCAGCAGCAGTTCCCGCCGATCGGGCAGGTCGACTCGGCGCACCAGCGGATCCAGCGTCACGAACAACGCGTTGGACGCCTCCGCCTCCGCTTTCGTCAATCGGTTGAACAGCGTGGTCTTGCCGGCATTGGTATAGCCGACCAGTGCGACGGTCGGCACATCGACTTTGTGCCGGCGCTCGCGCAACTGCGAACGGCGCCGGCGAACCACGTCGATCTCGTCCTGCAAGACCTTCATCCGGACGCGAATGCGGCGGCGATCGGCTTCCAGCTTGGTTTCGCCGGGGCCTCTCGTGCCGATGCCGCCACCAAGACGCGACAATGCTTCGCTCGATCCCACCAGGCGCGGCAACAGGTATTTCAGCTGCGCCAGCTCGACTTGCAGCTTGCCTTCTCGTGTTCTGGCTCGGCGGGCAAAAATATCGAGGATCAGCTGGGTGCGGTCCACCACCTTGCGGTTGAGCCGCGTGTTCAGCTCGCGCAACTGCGCGGGAGACAACTCGTTGTCGAAGATCACCAGATCGGCGTCGGCCTCGGCGGCCGCCTGGGCCAGCACCTCGACCTTGCCGCTGCCAAGAAAGGTGGCCGGGTCGGGCTTGGGGCGATCCTGCAGCACGCGAAGAACAACGCGGGCACCCGCCGCTTCAGCCAGGCCGCCAAGCTCCTCGAGCGAATGCTCGGCGTCAATGCGCCGCGCGCCGCCGGTGACCAGACCGACCAGCGCCGCGCGCTCTACGAGCACAGGCCTGCCCACCGTAGCGCGAGTGGAGGCGGGACGCCGCGTGGTCATCGACTTTCCGATTCTAGCACCGACCTTCACACCTATAATTCGAGGGTAATGCACGAGATCGCTGCTCAGTTTCCGCGCAACCTGTCGGATTACCCAGTGTTGGCGGGCCAGGGTCTGTTCGAGTTGCTTCGCTCGAGGGCGGAAGCCGACCCCATCAACGCCGTCGCCACGCTGATCTTCATATTGGCGGTGATCCACACCTTTGTCGCCAGCCGCTTCACCAGCGCCTCGCATCACCTGCAGCAGCGCCACAATGCGCGCATGGCGGCCGCCGGCCTGCCGCTACGGCCCAGCGTGGCCGCCGACGCCATGCACTTTCTCGGCGAGATCGAAGTGGTGTTTGGCCTCTGGGCGGTTCCGCTGCTGATTGCGATCATCGGCACGCACGGCTGGACGACCGCCACGCACTACGTCAACGACGGGGTCAATTACACCGAACCGCTGTTTGTCGTCGTGATCATGGCGCTGGCCTCGACCCGGCCGATCATCGCGCTAGCCGAATCCGCGGTGCGCGCGCTGGCAGGCCTCGGCGGCAGCACACCCGGCGCCTGGTGGGTTGTGATCCTGACCGTTACGCCCCTGCTCGGCTCCTTCATCACGGAACCGGCAGCCATGACCATTGCTGCCCTGCTTCTGGCGCGGCAATTCTACGACCTCCAGCCCAGCGCCGGGCTGAAGTACGGCACGCTGGGGCTGTTGTTCGTCAACATCTCGATCGGCGGCACCCTCACCCACTTCGCGGCGCCGCCGGTCCTAATGGTGGCCCGTGAATGGGCGTGGGACACGCCGTTCATGATGGGACATTTCGGCTGGCGTGCGGCGGCGGCCATTGCGATCTCAACCACGGTCTACTACCTGGTGTTCCGGAAGGAATTCGTTCGGCTCGCGCAAGGCAAGGCCGTTCCCGAAGTAGAAGTCGCCGCAGAGGAAGCACGCGACGGGCTCATGCTGCTGCCGGTGCCGGCGTGGATCACGCTGGTGCATGTCGCCTTCATGGCGTGGACGGTCCTCAACTCACACTATCCCGCGTTGTTTGTCGGCGGCTTCCTGTTCTTCATCGGGTTTGCGCGCGCAACGGCTGCGTATCAATCGCAGCTCGATATCAAGACGCCGCTGCTCGTGGGGTTTTTCCTCGCCGGTCTCGTGATCCATGGCGGGCTGCAGGGATGGTGGATTGCACCGGTGCTGTCCAGCCTGTCGGAGACGGGCTTGTTCTGGGGTGCCACGATCCTGACGGCGTTCAACGACAATGCGCTGATCACATATCTTGCGACGCTGGTGCCCAACCTTGGCGAGGGCTTCAAGGTGGCGGTCGTCGAGGGCGCAGTCACCGGGGGCGGACTGACGGTGATCGCCAACGCTCCGAATCCTGCGGGTCAGGCGCTGCTGTCGCGCTTCTTTGAGGATTCCATCAGCCCCATCCGGTTGTTTGCGGCGGCCGTCGTGCCCACGCTGATCGCGGCCGCGACCTTCCGGCTGATTTAAGGCGGCGGTCATGAGCCCGGCCAGCAAGAAAGCGCCAAAGCGCAAGCCCCGGTTGCCGCGCGCGCCGTTGCCCAAGCAGACCGGCGGCGCGCACCAGGACAAGTCCAAGCAGCCATTCCGCAAAGACAAGCACAAGAAGCGCTGGACCGGGGACGACTAGCCGCGCAACTTCAGCAAAGCCCGCGCCCGATCAGGGGTCGGCCAGCGCCGCATCAGCCGAATCGTCTTCGATCTTCGTGTGTTGGCGAAGGCCTCGAAATACGAGGAGACCAAGCAACAGCAACAGCGCGACGTCGGCCACGAACACGATCCGCAGACCGGCACCGCCAATGAAACCGGCGACGACCGGGCTCACGGCAAGCCCCATCAATGACGCGGTGGACATGATCCCGAAGCCGGTCGAATGCGCATCAGCCGGCAGCAGGCCACCCGCCACTGAATAGATCGTCGTTGTTCCTGCGCCCATCGCGGTCCCTGCAACCAGGATCGCCAGCCCAAGAATCCAGACACTGGGCGCGGCCACGATCGCGGCCAGCGCCGTTGCGGCGGTAAGGGTGCCAGCGACCAGGACGGCCTTGGCGGAATAGCGGGCCAGCAGCCGCGGTCCGAGTTGTGACCCAATTGCGGCCGACACGGCACCAATCGAGAACAACACGCCGGCCACGAACGGCACCCGGGCACTCTCGGTGCCCACCTGCTGTACGAAGAGCGGCAGCACCGGGCCGAAGCTGCGGTCGACGGTCTGCAAGCCGAAGATCACAAACAGCGCGAGCACGAACCCGGGGCGCCGCATCAACTGGCCAAACACATCCCACCCGCCACGCACGTTCTTCGCGCGCTCGGCCTTCGCCGGCTCGACGTAAAACACCACGATCAGCAGCATGGCGGCCGCGTAGAAGAGCGCCGCCACCAGGAAAGAATTCCGCAGTCCGACGAGAGACGCCAGCACTCCGCCGATCACCGGGCCAATGGCCGGACCAAGGCGATGCCCGGTCTGCACCATGCCAATGGCGTGCGCCATCCTGTCGCGGGGCACCGATTGCGCCGCCATCGACATGGTCAACGCGCCGTACCCCGCGAACACCCCAAGCAGCGCGCGCAATGCAAACAACTGCCAGGGCGCCGTGACAAACGCCATTCCGACCTTGGTCAGGACAAACGCCGTCAGCGAACGGATGACGAGGAGCTTGGTGCCGTAGCGATCTCCGACGCGGCCCCAAAGCGGCGCGCTGATCGCGGTGACGGTGGGCGTGGCGCCCAGCGTCAGCCCGGTCCACATCGCGATCTCGCCAACGTCGGTCGTACCGAGTTGCGCGATGTAGAGCGGGAGGAACGGCATCACCAGCGTGAAGCCGGTAAAGCCGACGCCGCCGGCGATGGCGGCGACGAAGACATTGCGGCGACTCTGGCGTTCGTCCAACTAGAAGCGAATCTTGACCGACGGCCCCGGGTAGACCTGGATGCTGTCGATGAAACGCACGCGATGGGGATTGGTCTGCATCACGATCGAGCTGGTGCGGATGCCGGCGCCGAAGAACTGGATGCCCTTCATCAACGAGCCATCCGTGACGCCGGTCGCAGCAAACACGATGTCCTTGCCGCACGCCAGGTCTTCGGACTTGTAGATCTTGCGGATGTCCTTGATGCCCATCGCCTTGGCGCGCTCTTCGTCATCGGGCTTGGCGACGACCAGCCGGGCGAAGATTTCGCCGTTGAGGCAGCGCATCGCCGCCGCGGTCAACACGCCCTCTGGCGCACCGCCGGTGCCCATCAAGGCGTGCACGCCGGTGCCAGACACGGCTGCGGAAATGCCGGCCGAAAGGTCGCCGTCACCGATCAGGCGAATGCGCGCCCCGGTCTCGCGAATTTCGCGAATCAGCTTTTCATGCCGTGGGCGGTCGAGCACCACGATGGTCAGCTCATCGATCTGGCGGCCGAGACTGCGGGCAATGGCCCTGAGGTTCTCCCGCACCGGCGCGTCGAGGTCAACCAGGTGCTTGGAGGTCGGCCCGACGACCAGCTTCTCCATGTACATGTCGGGCGCGTGCAGCAGGCCACCCTTTTCAGACGCGGCCAGCACGGCGATCGCATTCGGTGCGCCGGTCGCACAGAGATTCGTGCCTTCGAGTGGATCGACCGCAATGTCGACCTCGTCCCACTTGCGGCGGTTGGAATTGTCTTTCTGCGCCAGCCCGACCTTCTCGCCGATGTAGAGCATCGGCGCCTCGTCGCGCTCGCCTTCGCCGATCACGATGGTGCCGTCGATCGGCACGGTGTCCATTTCGCGGCGCATCGCTTCGACGGCGACTTGATCGGAGCCGTGACGGTCACCCTGACCCATGGTGTGGGCGCAGGCAATGGCCGCTTGTTCGGTGACGCGCAGGAACTCTAGGGAGAGGTCGGATTCCATTGGGTGATTGACGATTCCTTGATTGACGATTCAGCCAGTGATTATCTCACGATGCGGACCCTGGCGGCCGCTCCCCTGCCCAGCCCCAGCGTGGCCGCGGCATCCCCGGCGTTAATCGCCACTTCGAGGTGGTCGGTGCTGCCAAACAACGCGCACAGTTCGCTGGGCGGCGCATCGGCGTAGGTGGCAACAATGCGCGGGATTTCCCGCCCGCCGACTTCGATGGCGATCGACGCTTTTGCCGCAAACTGCTCGAAGGTGCGGCGATCGATGTCGGTGATGAGATTGCCGAACCGGTCGACGCGCACGATCGAACCACGCAATTCGCCCTGGTCGGCCTCGGGACGTGACAACGCAATTGTCTGGTAATTCGCCAGCGTCTTGCCCAGCGCCACCAGCGCGACGCCCTTGGCCAGGAACCCCGCGGCAGGCGCGAAGCGGTCTCGCCCTTCAAAGGTCCGGCTCACCGTTGGTAGCGCGTATTTACGCTCCGTGAGTTCGACCACTTTCTTGGGCGGCGCCTCGGCAAACACGGCCGACAACACGCCGTTGTCCGGCGCCACTAACTTGTAGTCGCCAATATCGGCGGCTTTGCCGCGGCGCGACGAACCGACGCCGGGATCGACGACCACCAGGAAGATCGTCCCGTGCGGAAAGTAGCGATAGCAGGCGGCC
The DNA here is from genome assembly GCA_038144855.1 of Acidimicrobiia bacterium. Taxonomy (GTDB): domain Bacteria; phylum Acidobacteriota; class Vicinamibacteria; order Vicinamibacterales; family UBA2999; genus 12-FULL-67-14b. The sequence continues at coordinate 19,669 of JAYQOO010000004.1, forward strand.
AGTTCGAGCGCACCGGTCATCACATCGTGCGCGGGAATGTCGTGGCCAATATCGACCAGCGTGGCGTCGGGACACACGCCGAGCACGACGCCCTTCAAGGTGCCGGCATAGTGATCGCGGGTGCCAAAATCGGTTATGAGTGCGACGACAGGACGCGCCATGAATCCCAGGGCCCTCGTGTGCCTCGGTGGGCGGCCGCTAGGTTCTGGGCGCGGGCTTGCGGAACAGCATCTCGCGCACCTTGCTCTTCATCAGGAAGGAATCGGTGACGCGCAGATCCTTGAACAACTTGATGATGTCGCCGTTCAACAAACTCCGCTGCCGCGCGCGCGCAGCAGGATAGGTGCGGTACTTCAGGTTGGCTTCGTCGACGACGACGAATTTCGTGTAGACCGCCTCTTGCTGGTCCGCGGTGCTGAAGAAGCCGAGCAGCGCCCCGTCAGGACGCAGCAGGCCCGTCAACGCGGTCGCCAGCGCCTGCGCCGCCGGACGATCGAGATAGTCGAGCACGTCCCAGCACAAAATGCCGTCGACAGTGCCAGGCTCCTGCGGGAAACGCCTGGCGAAAAATTCTGGAAGCTGCTCGGTGATGCCTTCCTTGACGTGGCGGTCGATGTATTTCGCCACGTCCTCGACGCGCAGGCGGCAGCCGAGCTGTTCACCGAAGAACGTGACGTTGCTGCCGACCACCGGGCCGAGGTCGAGCAGCAACGGATTGTCGCTGGCCTGCAGGCTGGCGAGGAACTTCTGCAGCGCCTTGGTTGGATGCGCGGCCTCGGCCACGCTCGTCACAGACGTCTCCGCCGTGGCGCCGGTGTCGCTTACGCGACGCGGCCCCAACATGCCGAACAGATCCGTGAGGGAACGCGTGGTCTCGGCCATCGCCGTATCAGACGCTTACGCGCCGACCTTCTGGCCCTGCTGAGCCTGCTGCTGCGGCTGGCCCTGCTGCTGGTTCGCCGGCTTCTGCTGCGCCTTCGCACCGGCGCGCTGCATGTCGACGCTGCCACGGAAGTGCGCGCCTTCAGCAATTGCCACGCGCGGGGACGCAATGTCGCCGTCCACCGAACCGTTGTCGCGAATGTCGACCTTCTCGGACGCCGTGACATTGCCGGTGACTTCGCCGAGCACCACGACCGACTTGGCGAACACTTCCGCCTTGATCTTGCCGTTCGGCCCGATCGTCAGCACGTTGTCTTTCAAGTCGATGCGGCCTTCGACGTGTCCCTCGATGGTGAGGTCTTCGCCTCCGCTCAACTCGCCTTTGATCACGACCGACTTCCCGATGTTCACCATGTCCCTCCCAAGATGGGCACGCGGCTCACCCGCCGACGGTGCTGCGGCAGCAGGCGCCGAAGGCGCAGGCACCGGAGATGCAGCCGGCTTGACCGACTCGTCACGCTTCCACATCGCTGAAAACCTCCCCCTCTTACTGGAAAACCCGTTCGAGGGTGCGTACTAACTTTTTGCCTGAAACTTACCGTATTGAAACCCGGGGAGTGGGCTTCGGTGTTGAAGTTCAGGGCAGTAGTAGCACCACTGCAAACCGTTGTCTAGTCCTTTTATTGCTGACAGTTAGCAGGAATGTTACGATCGAAATTCATCCCCATGCGCATCTACCTGGACCACAACGCGACCACCCCGCTGGACCCGGCGGTCGCCGACCGGATGACCCAGGCGATGCGCGAGGTGTGGGGTAACGCGTCCTCGGTCCATCATTTCGGTCAACAGGCCAAAGCTGCCCTGGACGAGGCCAGAAGTTCGGTTGCATCTCTTATCGGCGCTGACGCGTCCGACATCACCTTTACGGCGGGCGGCACCGAAAGCGACAACCTCGCGATCCGCGGCGCCGCCGACGTGCTCGAGGCCACGGGACGCAAGCACCTCATCACCAGCGCGATCGAACATGAAGCCGTCCTCAACACGATGAAGGCGCTCGGGCGTCACGGGTGGCGTGTAACGACACTGGCGGTTGATGCCAGCGGCATCGTGTCGAGCGATCGGCTGCGCGAGGCAATGACTGACGACACGGCACTGGTCTCCGTGATGCACGCCAACAACGAGATCGGCACCATCCAGCCGATCAGCGACCTGGCCGCCATTGCGCACGAACGCGGCGCCCTGTTCCACACCGATGCGGTGCAGAGCGCAGGCAAGATCCCGGTTGACGTCAAGGCACTCGGCGTCGATCTGCTGTCGATCGCCGGTCACAAGTTCTACGGCCCCAAGGGTGCCGGCGCGTTGTGGGTCAAGCGCGGTGTCCGCCTCCAGTCCCCGATCACGGGCGGCAAACAGGAACGCAATCGTCGCGCCGGCACGGAGAATGTCCCGGCCCTCGTCGGCCTCGGCGTGGCTGCGGCGTCCGCGCTGCGTAAGATGGGCGAGGAAAGTCCACGGCTCGAAGCGTTGCGCAATCGTCTCGAGGACGGCATTCTCTCCAGGGTGCCAGGCACCGAGCGCAATGGCGCGGCCGCGCCGCGGGTGCCGAACACCGCCAACGTCAGCATCGATCGCGTCGAGGCAGAGTCGCTGCTGATCGGCCTCGATCTCGCCGGTATCGCGGTGTCATCGGGATCGGCGTGTTCATCCGGCACACTCGAGCCGTCACACGTGCTGAAGGCGATGGGCCTTCCCCATCACCGCACGCTCGGGTCGATCCGATTCAGTCTCGGCGCGTCGAACACCGAAGCGGACGTCGATCGGGTGCTGGACGCGCTGCCACCGATCGTGGAAAAGCTCAGAAGCCTCACGACGGTGGGCGGACGAAAATAGGTCCAGGCCGTCAGGCCGCAGGACCAAGACCTTCGCATGCGAATTGTCGTAGCCATGTCCGGCGGCGTGGACTCGTCCGTGGCCGCGGCCCTGCTGCACGAGCAGGGTCATGACGTGATCGGTGTGTCGATGCAGCTCTACGACAACAGCCAGGTCACGGCCTCCGGCCAGCGCGCGTTCGGCACCTGCTGCACCATCGACGATCTCTATGACGCCCGTCGCGTCGCCGCCACGATCGGCATTCCCCACTACATCGTCAATTTTGAATCGCAGTTCGGCGACCACGTCATTGCCAACTTCGTCCGCGAATACGTCGCGGGCCGCACGCCGATTCCGTGTTCGCACTGCAACAGCGAGCTGAAGTTTGCCGAGCTGCTGGATCGGGCGCGCGCTTACGACGCCGACCAACTGGCGACTGGGCATTACGCGCGCATCGAACGCGATGGCGACGGCCGGTATCACCTCTATCGAGGTGCCGACACGTCGAAGGACCAGACCTACTTCCTGTTCTCGCTCAACCAGGAACAACTCTCGCGCGCGTCGTTTCCGGTGGGCATGCTCGACAAGGACACGGTCCGCGAGCATGCGAAGCGCCTGAACCTACACGTCACCCAGAAGCCCGACAGCCAGGAGATCTGCTTTGTGCCCGACGGGGACTACGCCGCCTTCATCGAGCGCAAGGCCCCGGAGGCGACGCGAACTGGCACCGTGGTCGACACTGCGGGGAAAGTGCTGGGCACCCACGCCGGCGTGCATCGCTTCACCATCGGCCAGCGCAAGGGTATCGGCCTGTCGTCGACCGAGCCGCTGTACGTGCTGGAGATCAAGCCTGAGGCTGCACAGGTCGTCGTCGGCTCCCGCGACGATCTTGGGCGGACGCGCTTGAGTGCCTCTTCGGTGAATTGGGTCAGCGGCACCGCGCCGTCAGACTGGCTGCGCGTCAGCGCGCAGATCCGTCATCGCCACGCCGCGGCGCCCGCGAAGGTGCGGGCGGTCCGGCTGCAGCCGGACGCCTCAAAAGACGAAGGGCGCGCCGAACTCGAGTTCGACACGCCCCAGACGGCGATCACCCCCGGACAAGCCGTCGTCTTTTATGACGGCGACGAAGTCCTCGGCGGCGGTTGGATCGATTAAAGACAGTCTTCAGTCTAGTGTCGGCAGTGAAGAATTGAATTCTTAACTGCTGACTGCCGACTGATGACTGCTTTCATGCAGCGTTCCTGACAGGAAGCGCTCGGCGTCAATGGCTGCCATGCAGCCTGACCCGGCAGCCGTCACGGCCTGCCGGTAGATGTGATCCTGGACATCGCCAGCGGCAAACACGCCCGCCACGCTGGTGCGCGAGCCATCGTGGGTTTTCAGGTAGCCGTTGTCGTGCATCGCCAGCTGGCCCTTGAAGAGCGCCGTATTCGGATTGTGGCCGATGCCGATGAACACGCCGTCCACGGCCAGTTCGCTCTGCTCGCCGTTGGTCGTGTCGCGCAGCACCAGGGACGTCACCTTGCCCTGTTCAAGATCCTTGATGTCGACGACTTCCTTGTTCCACAAGAACGAAATATTCGGCGTCGACAGCGCCTTGTCCTGCATCACCTTTGAGGCGCGCAGCGTGTCACGGCGATGAATCACCGTCACCTGCGTGGCGAGCTTCGACAGGTAGATCGCCTCTTCCATCGCGGTGTCGCCACCGCCGACGACGGCGACCGGCAGCCCCTTGAAGAAGAAGCCATCACAGGTTGCGCAGGTCGACACGCCGCGGCCGGACAACTTCTTGTCCACGCCAAGATCAAGCCACTTCGCCGACGCGCCGGTCGCGATGATCAACGCGTCTGCCGTGTACTGCGTCTTGTCGACGTTGATCTTGAAGGGCCGCTCGGACAGATCTACCGAGGACACATCGCCCTGCATGATCTCGGCGCCGAAATGCTCGGCCTGCGCCCGCATCTCGCCCATCAGGTCCGGGCCCAGGACGCCGGCGCGGAAGCCGGGATAGTTCTCGACCAGCGTCGTGAGCATCAACTGGCCACCGGCCTCGACGCCCTCGATCAGCAGCGGCTTGAGGTTGGCGCGCGACGTGTACAGCGCGGCCGTAAGCCCGGCCGGGCCGGAGCCGATGATGATGACCTGCTTGTGCGTACTCACAGGTGCTTGTCGATGATCTGCGCGAGGCGGTCTTTTGACTCGAGACCGACGACGGTTTCCTGAAGTTCACCGTTCTTGAACAGCAACAGCGTCGGGATGCCGCGCACCATGAACTTGCTCGGCGTCATCGGGTTTTCGTCGATGTCCACCTTCGCGACCGTCAGCTTGCCGTTATATTCCTCGGCGAGCTGATCCACGATCGGCGCAATACGACGGCAGGGCGCGCACCAGGTCGCCCAGAAATCCACGAGCACGACGCCGTTCTTCACTTCGTCACCGAAGTTTGCGTCGGTGAAAACCTTAACCTTGTCTGATGCCATTTAGCCTCGCTACAGGGTCTTCCGGTGGAATGCCCTGGAAAATGTGTCTCGAACTGCTTCTGCTTACTTGGATGCCGCTGCCCCGGAGGCGTTCCGCTTCCGCACCTGCTGATACATTTTGACATATTCGGTCGCGGAGCGGCCCCAGGAGAAGTCGGCCTTCATGCCGTTCTTTTGCAGCCGAGACCACACTTTCTTGTTCGGGTAAGCGGCCAAAGCGCTGGTGAGCGCGTGCATCATCGCGCCGGGGTTGTAGTCGGAGAACAGGAAGCCCGTGCCCTGGCCGTTCCTGGGGTTGTGGGGCTTGACCGTGTCGACCAGCCCGCCCACGGCGCGCACCACGGGCACGGTGCCGTAGCGCAGGCTATACATCTGGTTCAGGCCGCACGGCTCGAAGCGTGACGGCATCAGGAAGATGTCTGCCCCGCCTTCAACCAGGTGCGCCCGCCGCTCGTCGAAACCGATGAACGCGCCGACGCGGTCAGGCCGCCAGCGCGACAGGCCCGTCCACATGTCCTGGTAGCGCGGTTCACCAGTACCGACGATCACAAACGTCGCGTCGAGCGCCGCCAGATCGCCGGCCACGGCAGCAATCAGGTCCAGGCCCTTTTGATCGACCATGCGGGACACCATGCCCACGACCGGCCGCTGCATGAGTGCGTCGCTCACCGTGAACCCGAACGCCTCGAGTAGCGCGCGCTTCGCGACCGCCTTGCCCTCCAGGCGATCAACGTCAAACGGCGCGGGCAACAGCGGATCGGACGCGGGGTTCCACTCATCGTGATCGATGCCGTTGAGGATCCCGACCAGGCGATCGCGACGCGATCGGATCACGCCGTCGAGACTCTGGCCATACTCGGCGCGCTGAATCTCTTCCGCGTACGTCGGGCTGACCGTGGTGATCACGGCGGCGCGATTGATCCCGGCCTTCATGAAGCTGAGGCGATCGAAAAACTCAAAGCCGCCGATCGTGAAGTCGTCCCACCGCAGCCCAAGGCGCGGCACCCACGACTTGTCGAAGACGCCCTGGTAGGCCAGGTTGTGGATCGTAAAGACGGTGCTGGGGGTTGAGGAGGCAGCGGCAAGGTGCTGACGCACATACGTAGGCGCCAGGCCGCCCTGCCAGTCGTGCGCATGGACAATGTCGAAGGGCTCGCTCTCACGCGACACGAAGTCAATCGCGGCTGCGGATAGCACGGCGTAGCGCACCGGGTTGTCGGCGTAGTCGCCGTGCGCGTCGTAGTAGATCCCGCTGCGATCGTAGAGTTTGGGGCACTCGAGCATCAGCACCCGCGCGCCTTCAAAGGGGGCCTCACGCAGGCGGGTGTGAAACACATGCCCGGCCACTTCGAGCGTGGACTCGGCCACCACCGGACCATCGGGCATGCCGCGATAGCGGGGGGTCACCAGGGTGACGTGATGCCCAAGCCGCCCGATCGCCTTGGGCAGCGCGGTCGCGACGTCGGCGAGGCCGCCCGTTTTTGAGAACGGCTGCGCCTCGGATGCAATCATCAGGATGCGCAAAGTTCCTGGCTGGCGGGCGGCAGCCGCCCGCTTTCGGCCGACCGTTTTTGACGATCGGCTGTCGGCTTTCGGCGCTGGAGACTTGACGGACTTTCGGGCCATGCGTCTTCTAGCTTACGCCCATCGCCGAACATGAGCAGACTGATAGCTCATCGCCGATAGCTGATAGCATCATGGCGTGTCTGCCCCCCCATCCGGCGGATCGCGCCTGCTCCCACGCGATGTCCTGGAGCTCAAGGCGCTTGCCGAACGTCAGCCGGCGCTCGCCCCAGCCGCCATGCTGCAGGTCGATCTCATCGAAGCGGTACGCCGCGTCCAGGGGCGGCTGACGACCCCATGGATCGAAACACCGGCAGACACCCTGCGGGCACGGCTGGCAGGTGGACACGCGCTGCTCGAGTTCTCGCAGATCGCATTCGACTGGAACGACGTTCGCCTGCTGACGCGCCAGGTGACCGACGTCCTGCGGCGTCATGAAGTGATCGATGCGCCAACCACAACGGCGCTGCATGGCGTTGGCCGAAGCCCCGACCTGCCAGGGGTGATGCAGGCCTGGTTCGAGCAACAGCCGATCATGGATGTCGAGATGCTCGGCGAGGTCCTGGCCTGGTCGGCGCGGCCCTACCTGCAGCGCACGGCGGAAGTCCTTCAACAGCGGGTCAGCCTGGAGCACTGGACCCAACGCAACTGCCCCGTCTGCGCCGCCGAACCTGAATTTTCGGTGATCACCACCACCGGCGAGCGGCAGTTAGTCTGCGGCCGATGTCACGTGCGCTGGCACTTCAATCCGATCGCCTGCCCGTACTGCGGCAATGACGATCGGAGCACCATCAAGTCGATGGCAACCCCGGACGGCACCTACCGCGTCATGATCTGCTCGCCATGCGGGCGGTACATCAAGGCACTCGACACACGAAAGTCTTCGCGGCCGCTGCTCCCATATCTTGATTTGATTGCGACACTGCCGCTGGACGCGGCGGTGATGAATAGCAGCAAGTAGCTCGTCGCAGGTATCAAGCAACAAGACGTTCTTCTTGCTACTTGCTACTTGAGTGTTGCTACTACTGTTGGTGATCCTGCTGCCCCGGAGGCGACTGGAAGTCGCCCTCGAGCAACGCCTTCGTCCGGGTCGCCATCCAGTTGAACAGATGACGTGTTTCCCAGAAGCGGCCGGCGTTCGACTTGGCGCCGAGCACGACAAACGCCACCTGCTGCCCCGATTGCGGGAGACGCAGCAGCGTCGCCAGGCAGTAACCCGATCGGCTGATAAAGCCGGTCTTGCCGCCCACGACATCGATATCGCCGTTGCGGACGATCTGGTTGGTGCTGTTGGCGTGGATCACGCGCTTGCCCATGCTCGTCGTGTATGACGTCTTGCGCATGATGGCGCCGACACGCTCATCGGCCGCCGCGTAGGCGATCAAGCGGGCCTGATCGTAGGCCGACGACATGTTGTCGGCCAGCAAGCCTGAGGGATCCGAATAGACAGTGCTCTCAAGACCGAGTTCCTTGGCCTTGGCGTTCATCCGCTGGATGAACGCGTCGTAGCCGAGCACGGACACACGGGCCAGCGCGCGAGCAGCGGCGTTGTCCGACCCCACCAGCAACAGGTTGAGCAGGTCTTCCGCGGTGAGCTTGAAGCCGTAGCGCAGATAAGTGGTCGAAGCTCGGGCCACGTCACTGCGCTGGACGTTAACCACCGTCGACAGCGGCGTTTCACTTTCGAGGAACACCAGCGCCGTCATCACCTTCGTGATGCTGGCGATCGAACGCTGATCCTTCGAGTGATTCTCCCAGAGCACTTCGCCGGTCTCGGGGTTGTAGATGATGGCGGCCTCAGCTCGCACATCCGGAACTTCGCGGCCGAACTCGTCGACGCGGAAACGCGGCGTCTGCAGATCCTTCAACTCACGCGCGCGCGCTGTGGCGCGGGCCCGGGCCAAATTCGCGCGACGCGTGCGCGCGGTGGACGGCGAATATGCTGGCTTCTTGGCGGTGCTCTTGGCCGTCGCCTGCTTGGTGGCAGTCTGCTTCGACGCGGTGCGGGTGGCCGCACGAGCCGGAGTCTTCTGGCCTTGAGCCTTTGTCGCCGCAAGAACCGGCGCATCGAAACCTGGCATTGAGGCCAAGCTCAGCGCGACGATCGCGGCCGACACAGCTATTTGCGTGAAGCGGGATTGCTTCGCCATCGAAAAGTTCCAGGGATTGTAACCACACTATCTTCAATAAGCAATAGGGTTTAGCGCCATTGGTTTACACTTGGCGGCCTAATGGATCGGGACCGACAGTCCGAGTACCTGGTGCTTCGTCAGACCATTGCGCAACGTGGGGCCCTTCGAGCGGTCCTTGCCCTGGCCGGCATCGCCATCTGGGCCGCGGTTCTTCTGACAACGCTCGCCGTGCTCCCCTACCCGGCGGCGGCCGTGATTCCACTCCTGGTGCTCCTCGTAACGTTCGAGGTCATCAGGCCTTTACACTTCGGCGCCGAGCGGATTGGCCGCTATATCCAGGTTTTCCATGAGGAGGCCGGCAACCCCGACCGCCCGCTGGCCGACACGCCGTCGTGGGAACGCGTCGCCATGAGCTTCGGGACCGTACCAGGCGTTGGCGGGCACCCGTTGTTCGTCCCACTCTTTTTTCTGGCGACGCTCGTCAACTACCTGGCGGTACTGCTGCCCCAGCCTGTGCCGGTGGAGCTGGTGACGATGGCGATTCCGCACCTCGCCTTTATGGTCTGGCTGATACGAGCGGATCGCGCGATGCGCGGCCAACGCGCCATTGAGCTGGCACGCTTACGGGCGCTGAGGGACGGCACAGAATAGTGGACGCGCTGCTCCAGGATTTGCGCTACGCCGTCAGGCATTTGCGGCGCTCGCCTGGGTTCAGTGCCGCCGCGATCCTGATCCTCGCGCTCGGGGTGGGCGCCAACACCGGGATGTTCAGCATCCTGAACGGCCTGCTCCTTCGACCCCTGCCTGTCAGCAGTCCCGAAACGCTGGTCGGCGTGCAGACGTTTGGTGCCAACGGCGGCCGACGCGGCATCCTCGTCCCAATCGCCGAGCTTCTCGAACAGGCCGACAGCCCATTCTCCCGCGCGTGCGCGATCAACGGCGGGGGCATCTTTGCGATTGAAGCCAACGGCGTGGCCTCCCAAGGCTCCATGGCCACGGTCACCGCCTCGTGTTTCGACGTGCTCGGCGTGCCGCCACTCTGGGGCCGAGCCATCAACGCCGCCGACTCGCCTGTGCGTGGCAAAGGCAACCTGGTCACCGTTCTCGGACACCGCTTTTACAGCCGGACGTTCGGGAACGACCCCAACGTGATCGGCAAGACCGTCAAGACCGAAGGCGTCGAGCTCATGGTGATCGGCGTGATGCCGCAGGGCTTTGTCGGACTGCAGGCAGACGCGGGCACTGACTTCTACGTGCCCAACTACAGCGTTACGCCGATGCGCGCGGACCGGCCGGCCTCGTCGCCTCAACTGATCGGGCGCCTCAAGCCGGGCGTCACGCTTGCCGCGGCGCAAGCCGAGTTGAGCGCCCGGTGGCCGTCGCTGGTCGCGGAGGTGACGCCGTCAACGCTCGCAACGGCCGAGCGCAACAACTTCCTGGATCAATCACCGCGGCTGGAATCATTGGAACTGGGACTCAACTTCTATCGCGACCGGTATGGCCGTTCGCTGACGATCATCCTGGGCTTGACCGGCGTGTTGCTCCTGCTGGCCTGCATCAATCTTGGTGGCCTGCTGCTGGCGCGACTCAACGAGCGCACACCTGAGATCAGCGTCCGTCTGGCGCTCGGCAGTTCCGGATTCCGGCTCGGCCAGCAGATGCTGCTCGAGAGCCTGCTGCTGTCCGTGTCGGGGACGCTGCTCGCGATTCCGTTTTCCTTTGCCATGGTCGGCCTGCTGTCGTCGCTGCTGCCAACCACGATGGTGGCGCACTCCCTGGATTTCTCACCTGACGGCCGCGTCCTCGCCATCACGTCCGCGATCGGTGTGTTGTCCGGCGTTGCGATGTGTGCAATCCCGCTCGCCCTGCTATGGCATCGCCGCGCGCGCCTGCTGAGCCCGTCGGATCGCACGGTTGTCAGCGCGACCAGCCGGTGGGCGCGTGGCATGCTGATCGTCCAGGTCGCCCTGTCGATGATCATGCTCAGCGGCGCCGGGCTGCTGATCCGATCGCTCTACAACCTGCAGAACGTCAACACCGGGGTGCGCGCCGAACAGGTCGTCAACCTGCGATTGATGCCGATGCCGGGCGGCTATCGCGGCATCGACAACCCGACGTATTACCGCGGCCTGCTAGATGAGATCGCCGCGTTGCCGGGCGTCCGCAGCGTGGGGTTCTCGCGGCTGTTCCCCCGCGCGGGTGACCTGGTGGGCCTGCCGATTGGTTTTGTCGGCGATCCACAACCGCAGCTCCTGGCGCAAATGGAAAGCGCGTCCCCTGGCCTGTTCGAAACGCTCGGGATCCCGCTGCTACGCGGGCGATTGCCGCTGTGGACCGACACGCCGTCGACACAGCAGGTCGCCATCGTCAATGAGAGCCTGGCAAAGCAGTTGTCCGCAGACGGCGACGTGATCGGGCGGCATGTGAAGTACGGCACCACGCCGGCCGACCAGGACGTGGAAATTGTCGGCATCGTGGGCGACGCCACGCTCGGCAGCCTGCGCCTTCCCCACTTCCCGCTGTTCTATCGCCCGATGCTGCAGGCCGGCCTGTTTGGCAACTATCCGAACGTGCTGGCACGAGTCGACGGCGATCCCTTTGACGCGATTGATGCCATCGCGCACCTCGTCAGGCAACGCGGACGTGAATACGCGCATCAATCGAACACCTTGGAAAACGTCTTCGCGCAGTCACCATCAAACGAGCGCATGAGCGCGTCGCTCGCCGGCCTCGTCGCGGTTCTCGCGGTGACGCTGGCCTTCGTGGGGCTGTATTCGCTGCTGGCCCATAGCGTGGCTCGTCGCACGCGAGAAATCGGGCTGCGCGTGGCTCTTGGTGCGGCCCGCGGCGAGGTGATCCGGATGGTGATGCGCGACGGCCTGGTGCTCACCGCCATCGGCGTCTCGATCGGTGTCCCGGCCGCGCTGGCCGGCAGCGGCGTGCTGCGCGCCATGCTCTTCGGCGTCAGCAGCGGCGACCCGTTCGTGCTGACTGCAGCGGTGCTGTTCTTCCTGGCACTCGGACTGGCCGCGGGCATCATCCCCGCCCGCCGTGCAGCCGGCGTCGACCCCGCCATTGCCCTGCGGAACGAGTAGCCGAACTGCTATTCGATTTTCGCCGGAACCGGTCTGCTTCTAGATCGTCAACGCCGGACCGTGATGGAGCCGTGCCTCGAGCCTGCCGGCGTAGGTGCTGGCCAAGAGCATGGCGATGAGCCCTGCGATCAGCGACAATCCCAATTGATGGCGGCCGCGTGCGTCCGCTGCGTCGTGGGCGGCGGCGATGCCCACCTGGTTGGCGATGAACGCATCCCGGTTGCGCGACTGCATGGCGTCGGCGCTGCCCAACGCCGCATCACGCAGGGGAAGAATGCGCCGGTTGAGCAGTTCCCGCAAGTCCGGTCCAGAAGCCGCGCCTTCCCGCAGCGCCTCCACCGATGCGCCATGCAGGCGTTCGACCTCCGCACTGAGTTGTGAGAGGCGCTCGTCGGCACCGGCAGACTGCGCGTAGTCTTCCAGCACACCCTGGTCCAGGCGATACGCCGCGTCGATCTGTCGACGATCCTCGAACAGGTCGCCCGATTCCGGCTCGAGCAGCGCATCGCGGACGCGCGCTGACGTCAGCAGCACCATCCCTCTAATGGTGGTCAGCGATTCTTCCGTCCCGACGAAGCGTCTGGCGGCGTCGGCCGCCCCGAGGCGGAGCGTCTGCTGCCGCGCGGCCTGCGCGGCACCGGTGTAGGTCCAGACCGCCATCATGAAGCACGCGGCCACCACCAAAGACGCCCGGCACGCGTTCATGAAATGACGCCGCGCCTGACGGCATACAACACCAGTTCAGCGGTGTTATGCACGTCGAGCTTCTGCAGGATGCGGGCGCGGTGGGTCTCGACCGTGGCTGGGGAGATGTCGAGCAGTTCCGCCACTTCCCGGCTGGTGCGGGCTTCCGCGATCAGTTGGAAGATCTCACGCTCGCGTGCTGACAACGTCTCGTAGCGATCGGCGACCGCGGTCACGCCGGCGGCGCGCCGCACGTAATCGTCGAGCATCAGGCGCTCGATCGCGGGGCTGAAGAACGGCTGGCCAGCCGCCACGGCTTCGACGCCCTTCAGCAGGTCCTTCCCCGCTGAGTCCTTGAGGATGTAACCGGTCGCGCCGGCCTGCAGCGCGCGCGTCAGGTAGGCCTCGTCCGAGTGCATGCTCAGCATCAGCACGCGGGTTTCCGGCACCCGGCGCACGATCTGCTGGGTCGCGTCGATGCCATTCAGCAATGGCATGCCTGCGTCGATGATCGCCACATCCGGCTTCTGCGCCATCGCCGCCCGCACGGCCTCGCGGCCGTCGCCGACCTCCTCGACGACCTCCCAATCGGGTCGCTCCTCCAGAATCTTCCGGAGCCCTTGTCGAACCAGGGTATGGTCGTCCACCAGCAGCAATCGCAATCTAGGCATAGCTCTCCTTCTCCGGGAATGTAACGATCAGGCGGGTGCCTTCTCCGGGACTACTCAGGATGTTGAACGTCCCGCCGAGCCTCACGGCCCGCTCGCGGATGCTGACCAGGCCGAGCCCGCGCGCCACAATCGGCCGATCGGTATCGTCGACAAACCCCATGCCGTTGTCCTCGACTTCGAGCAGCAGCCGATCCGTGAGGCGCGTCAGCCGCACGTGGCACTCGGTGGCGTTGGCATGTTTCGCAATATTGGTCAGCCCCTCCTGCACGATGCGGAAGGCCGCCAGTTCGACTTCGCGCGGCAGGCGCGAAGGCAGATTCACGGAGTGGAACTCGCCATGAATGTTGTGCCGCCGCTCGAGTCCGCGCAGGGACGCATCGATCACGGCCGGAAGGCCGAGATCATCGAGTGCCGAGGGATGCAACAGCTGCGCGAGGTTCCGCACGGTCTGCAGCGCGCCATCGGTGATGGTCTGCGCCTCGGCGAGCATCGCGCCAGAACCGCCGTCTGACTCGATGGCCCGCTGCGCGACGTCCAGTTCCACGCGAATGGCCGTCAGCACCTGGCCCACCTCGTCGTGCAACTCGCGGGAAATGGTGCGCCGTTCCTCTTCCTGGGCGTTCAGTACCTTGGCGGCCGTCTGCTGCAATTCGCTCGACAACTTGGCGTCGCGCAGCATTTGCCGGCGCAACCGGTCTTCGAGGCGCCACGCATAGAGACTCGTCAGCAACAGCACGCCAAGCCCGATGACCAAGGCAATCCCCAGCCGCTGGCGGCTGGTCGCTTGAGCAGAGCGATAGATATCGTTTACCTCGATCTGCTGGCGGATGAAGCTGGCGCGATTGAGACGCGTGGTCTCCTCGGAGATCGCCAGAGCGGCGTTGCGTCTCGGAACGAGCACTGAGTTGAGCAAGGCACGCACCTGTTGCGGGGTCCGCCCACTGTCGCCCGAGACAACCTGCAGCGACGTTTCATGGAACCGCTCGACTTCTTCGCGCAGAGTCCGAAGACGGGCGGCCTCGTCAGGCACGCCCATGGCCGGGTAGTCGCTCAGCAGGCTCCTGATCATGGTGGACGAAGCCTCTATGGCGTCACGATGCGCGGCCATGGCCGTGGGATCCGGATCGAGCAGGGCGTCACGAGCGCGAATCGACGACAGCAGCACTTGCGCGCGAACCGTCGAGAGCAGCTCCTGCACGCGGTTGTACCGCGTGGCCACCACCTCTGCCTCGTCGCGTACCGTCTCAATGCGCTGCGTGAATGCGTAGTCGGTGAACAGCCAAAGGCCCAACGTGACGCAAAACCCGAGCGCGAGCGCGGCGCGGAACGAGACCCGCTCGATTTTTGCGCTTCGCATCATGGAAAAGTAACAGGTTCCAGACGCTTGTACCGTCGGGGGGCGGCGAGTAGCAATCCCCTGTTTCCTGTATATCTGGACCGGACAAGGGGTGAGGTCAAAAAAAGCGGGAGGGCCGCATGAGGCGGTGCCCTCCCGCAACGACTCCCCCACAGGAGTCAACTTTTGCGCGTCGCGCTAGAACTGCAGGCGGAACCCGACGCGCGCCGTGAGCGGTGCCAGGATCGCCGACGGCTTCAAGAACGCGGTGCCGGTCGACCGCGTGATGGTTTCCGAGGCGTGGCTGTTGGCGATGTTGAACAAATCAAACATCCCCCTGAACCGCACGCGGCCGCCGAGGTTGATGGTCTTCTCGAGACGCACGTCAAACACCGTGATGTTGTCTTCGCGGTTTGAATCCGACGGCTCAACGTAGAAGGTGGTGCCTGACACGAACGTGCCGGTGCCGGTGGTTGAGATCGTCCCAGTGCGGGCGAAGTTCGCGCCCGACTGGTGGCGGATCACCGGCGAGATACGGATGCCGAACGGCGCGTCGTAGCTACCCGACGCCTTGAAGTTCCAGTTGGTCAGGTTTTCGTCGAACGGCTGGTTCGGATTCTGCGGATAGCCGTTCGGGAAGTTGTTCTGCATGGTGTAGGCGCCGCCCATGGATGCGGACCAGCGGTTGCTGTAGCGGCGGTTGACGGAGACCTCGACCGTCTTATAGCGGCCGAACGTCGGCAGGTTCATCACGACTGAGCGGGCCGGGAACTCCGCCGCCCGCGAGCTCGGCAGACCCACCATGGGAATGACGCGGTCGTCCGACGTCCCGCGGATGCCATCGCGACCGATATCGGTGAAGTTGAACGGCACGCCGGCGGCCTTGTAGGCATCGAGGCCGCGGGCTGGAATGTAGGTGCTGATCAGGTCGTCTTCGGTCTTGTAGACGAAGCCGGCTCTGACGCCCATCGTGTCGGTGAGCTGGCGCTCAAGCCAGGCGCTGGCTTCGTGGGTGTACGGCGCCTTGATGTTCGGGTCGATGGAGATCGCGCCTTCAAGAGCAAGGCTCTGCAGCGTCGTCTCTTCCCCTGCCTGCCAGCGCTGGTCGCCGTTGATGTCGTTCCACCCATACGTGCCGCGCTTGGCAGCGATGTTCGGATTGGCCGACCCCGCCACGCCCGCACCCGGGTTGTGCCAGAACAGACCGTAGTTGGCCTTCAGCACCGTCTTGCCGTTGCCGGACAGGTCAAAGGTCAGGCCGATGCGCGGCGCAATCTGGTTCCACACATAGAACTCGGTCTGCGGGAACGTCTTGGCGGCCACGGAAATCGGTCCCACCGATGAGGCCAGCTGCTGCTGCTCGGGCAGCCAGCCGCGATAGCGGTCGTAGCGCACACCGGCGTTGATCGTCGCGCGGCCGAGCGACCACGTGTCGTTGACGAAGGCGCCGACCTGATCGAGCGCGGCCCGCGACGTCAGGCTGTCGTGCGCATCGAGGCTGCCCGCCTTGGTCGCCGTCTGCAGCGCGAAGATCACCTGGCTCGAGACGCCATTATTGTAGACGTGGTCGATGTTGCCGCCCCAGGTCTGCTGGTAGCCTTCCCACGACTGCTCCTTCAGCAGCTCCGCGCCCATCTTGAACGTATGGCTGCCCTTGGAGGTGTCGAGGAAGTAGGTCGCCGCGGCGGTGTATTGCTTGCGGTCGCGGTCGAGCTGCCAGATCTGGTTGGCGCCCTGCACGATGCCGCGGCCGATGTCGCGGAACCAGAAATTGTCGTTGCTGTTGGCGATCAGCGGGAAGTAGTAGCCAAAGTCACCGTAGCGGGCTTCGACATACAGCTTGTCGCTGAGCGTGCCGTTCCATTCACCCTTGTAGACCCAGCTTCCCGAGTCCTGCGAGTAGGTCGGGCCTGGTGTCGTGTAGGTGTAGGCCGTGCTGAACATGCGGTTTGGCTGTTCCTTCTGTCCCCACTGGTAGTAGCCAATCAGCTTGTTTTTCTGGTTCAGTTGATAGGTGACCTTCGCTACGGGATTCCACAACTTGGTGTCGAACGTCTGATCGAACGTCCAGTTCGGCTGCGACAGCTGGTTTTTCTGCTGGCGGTAGGTCCCGAAGAACCACGCCCGGTCCTTCTTGATCGGACCACCGAGGTTGATATCCTGGTCGTAGTAGCCCTGAATTTCATTGCTGTGCGCGCGAATCGGCGAGTTATTAAACGCCGTCGGAGCGGTGTAGGAGTCCGGAATGTTCGAGCCCTGCAGCGAGTTGTTGTACCAGTCGAGATGGTATTCCCCCTGGAACTGGTTCGAGCCGGAGCGGGCGATGAACTGAGACTGCACTCCAGGGTTCGGCATTTCCGCCGACTGGCCTGACGTGCCGAGGAACGCTTCTTCAAGTGACGCGTAGTCGAAGTAGAAGCCGGCGCCGCCCGTGCCTTCCGTGGTGTTGATCCCCTCGATCAGCACGCGCACCTGGCCGCTCATGCCGTAGGCGGTGTAACCGGTCTGCGTGCCTGCACGGTTGCCGCCCACGTCGATGCGACTCATCTGCACCGCCGGCGTGACCGCCAGGAGCGCCCACATGTCGCGCCCGTTCGGAATCGACTGCAGCTGATCCATCTTGAAGTTCTGCTGCACACGCGTCGAGGATGTGTCGATCACAGGCGACGCCCCGCTGACCGTGACCGTCTCCTGCAGCGTGGCCAGTGCCAGTTCCACGTTAATGGTTGCCGTGAAGCCGAGCGTGATGGACACACCGGCGCGGCGCAACGAATTGAAGCCGGCAAGCTCGTAGCTGACCTCATACGTTCCGGGAGGCACAGCCGGGAAACGGTAGTTGCCGGTCTCCGACGTCACCGTGGTTTGGGGCTGAATCAGCGCGGGACTGGTCGCCGTCACCGTCACGCCGGGCAGCACGGCGCCCTGCGCGTCCATGACCCGCCCTTGAATGGTGCCCGTGCTGCTCGCGCCGCCGCCCTGCGCAAACGCCGGCGCAGCGCCTATCAGTAGTACCAGTAGTCCGATCCCGACCATGGGGAGTTTCATCCATACCTCCTGATCACGCGCGACCGCACAACGCCGCGCCATCAACGACAGCGAACACACCGATGTGTGTGTTCATCACGATGAGTGGGTTTGTATCGCGCCGTCACCGCAAGAACAATCCGGCGCGTCCGTAGCGAAACGTAATGGGTTTCTTGAAGCGTGATTAGGGCGATTCAATGCCATTGAATGGCCCTAGAGTGCATGCGGAAATCACCGCAGTACCGCTGACCTGCTCACGGTATTTACTCACTGAGACCCTCACAGTACAAACGCGCAAGCACGTCGACTCTCTCTCGTCACACTCACGTCGAACATCTGTCGTTGTTTTGGAGGATGCATGCTCGTTTTGACCCCTCGCGCGGCCATCGCCTGTCTGGCCCTCGTTCTGAGTCTGGCTCTACCTGCGGTTGCGCAGGACTTCCGCGGCCGCATCAATGGCACCGTCACTGACAACACGGGCGCGGTGTTGCCAGGTGTCACCGTCACGGCGACCAGCCCGGCGCTGATTCAGCCGCAGGTCCAGGTGACCGGCGGCGATGGCGGCTATCGATTCCTCGCGCTGCCGCCCGGCGTCTACAGCGTCGACTTCGACTTGACGGGATTCAACGCCGTCAAGCGCAGCGACGTACGCGTCGTCATCAACCAGACGCTGACGGTCGACATGCAGATGCAGGTCGCCACGCTGCAGGAGACCGTGACGGTCACCGGCGCGTCGCCAATCGTCGACACTTCGACGACGGCAATGGGCACCAACTTCACCAAAGAGTTGCTGACGGAAATTCCCAACGCGCGCGACGTATGGGCTGCCATGGCTCAGGCGCCCGGCATCCAGATGACCGGATTCGACGTGGGTGGCTCGAACACCGGCAACCAGACCGGCTTCCGCTCGTATGGATTCGACACGCAGAACCAGACCCGCGTCGAAGGCATCGACACGACCGAAGGCACCGCCGCCAACGCGGGCTACTTCGACTTCGGTAGCTTCGAAGAGTTCCAGGTGGGCGGCGCCGGTGCGGACTCCGGTGCCTTTGCCGGTGGCGCAGTACTGACCATCAGCGTCAAGTCCGGCGGTGATCGCTTCACCGGCACCTGGTACAGCGACTACATCAGCGAGAGCCAGTTGACCGACAACGTGCCCGACTATCTGCGCACGGCCAACACCCCCAATGCAGACGGGATGTTCTCGCGCAACGGCCTCTGCTTCCAGCGTTCGGGCGAGACGATCTGTCGCGGCAACGCCACCAAAAAGCAATACGACCTTAACGGCGACTTTGGTGGCCCGCTGTGGAAGCAGAAAGCCTGGTTCTTCACCAGCTGGCGCCTGAACGACAAGTACGAATACATCACCGGGCTCGGCGACGAAACGCAGCGGTCGAAACTTGGCAACAAGTACACGTTCAAGGGCACGTTCCAGGTTGGCAAGAACAACCAGATCATCGGCTTCCTCAACAAGCGCGAAAAACTGCAGGACAAGCGGGGCATCAACCTGACCACGCCACTCTCAGCCGCGTATTACCAGAGTTCGCGTAACTACCCCTGGAAGGTCGAGTGGACCTCGGTGATCGGCAGCCGCGCATTCCTCGACGTGCTCTACGGCAACTGGTACAACTTCTTCCCGCTGCGTCCTGTTCGGGACTTCGGCCTGTATGACGGGCCGTGGGAAGCGCCGCGCATCGACACCGCGACCAACGTGCTCTCACCGACCGGCGGTAACAGCGGTTATCAGGACCAGAAGCGCTACAAGCCCCAGGTCTACGCCACGCTCTCCTATTTCAAGGATGGCTGGGGCGGCTCGCACGACCTCCGCGCGGGCTTTGACTGGAAGCGCGATCGCCGCTCACTGTTCAACGATCAGCCGTTCGACATTCAGTATCGCGACAACAACGGCGTCATCGCCGCCGTTGACCTCCACAACACGTCGGTCACTGGTATCAATGACGTGGTCTATACCGCCGGCTGGATTAACGATACGTTCAAGGTGAGGGATCGCCTGACGCTGAACCTCGGCGTACGTCTCGAGCATTACCAGGACCAGTGGCCTGATCAGGAATTCGCGCCCAACGGCATTCCCGCCCTCAGGGGCTGGAACGACCCGCGCTATACCGCATTCGTCGCGCAGCGCACGGTCGATGCGACGACGGTCGCGGACACCATCACCCTCGCGCCGAAGCTCGGCTTCGCGTATGACCTCACGGGCGACAACCGCACCGTCGTCAAAGGCTTCATCGGACAGTCGCGGTGGAACTCCGCAGACACGCTGGCCAACCAGGAGAATCCGGTCGGGCGCGCGCAGCTGCGCTACGCGTTCCTGCCCTGCACGGCGACACGCACCACCGGCTGCGACCTGAACGGCAACCGCCTGCTCGACTCGCCAGCGGAGCTTGGCGCGTTTCAGCAGACACTGGGCGGCGCCGGATTTGTCCGCGTCGACCGCGACCTCGTGCGCCCGACCAGCAACGAGGTGTCGCTGAACCTGGAGCGCGAAGTCGCCACCGGCCTGTCGGCCCGCGCGTCCTGGGTTTACAAGAACATGCGCAACGTGTGGGGCGAAGTCGACGTCGTGCGCGCCGCCGGCTACACCGTGCCGTTCACCATCAATGACCCCGGCGCCGATCGCGTCGCCGGCACCGCAGACGACCAGCAGTTTCAGACGCTGGCCCTGGCGGCCGGCACCGGGACGGATCGCGTCTACACCAACGACGAGCGCAACAACGCCGACTTCCACACCGCCGAGTTCGCTCTCAACCGCCGCTTCGCCAATCGCTGGATGCTGCTGACGTCGTTCGGCTACACCTGGTCAACGATGATCCACTCGCAAGCCGGCGCGCGCTCATTCTCGTATCGCCCGGTCGACCTGTTGTTTGGTGACGAAGGCAAGGAGACCGACACGCTGTGGAACTACAAGGTCGTCGGACGCTACGTGATGCCGTTTGCGGTCGGCTTCTCTGGTTCGTGGAAGGTGCAAAGCGGCTTCAACTACGCGCGCACGATCAGCGTGGCGATGCCGGTGGAGGGCAACCGCACGGTACGTGTCGAGCCGATTACCGCGAACCGCTATCCCTCGGTTGCGATCCTGGACCTGCGGCTCGACAAGACCATCGACCTCGGACGCGCCGGCCGCATCACGCCGACACTGGACGTGTTCAACGTCATGAACTCGGGCGTACCGACGACGGTCCGCACGACCAACACCGCGACGGCGCCGTTCAATGAAGTGACGGCGATTCTCAACCCGCGCGTCATTCGTTTCGGGGTGCGGTTCAACTTCTAATCGCAAAATACCCGGAGGCCGGTATTTACACCGGCAACCGGGAGCGTTACAAAGACTTCAACTCCGGGTTGCGTCGAGCCATCAGGCGCAATGCCGGCAGCCGCTAATCACACTTTGCTGGGAGCGCAAGCTCCCAGCTTTTTTGCCACCCAATCCTCAACCCCCAAACGGTAGTCCGGCGGCCGCCGCTTCCCCGCCTGGGCAGCGACACGCGGGACGACGGGATACAACGAACGACTTTTCGTTCGATAAATCCATCTAATTGGGGCCGGCTGTGGGTCCGGTCCCCTCCCCCATCCCCCATACACCAGAAATTCAGCCCAAATTGGCAGAATTTCGCAAATTCTCGCCCTACCGGGTTTCCAGCACGTCTCTTGCATCCCTCGACCATGCGGATCTACCATCCGTCCGGATCATTTGTACCCCCGTCCACCTGCCCCTTGGCCCCCTGGCCGAAAAGCAAGCGACGAGTGTGCAAGTGGTGCGTCTTGGTTTGCGTTAACTCACGTTGTGTTGGTTGGAGGAGAACTACATGAGGCTGAACAGGCTGACCGTGCTTTGCCTGTGCGTCACGCTGCTTTCGATGGCGGCACCCACGTTCGCGCAGGAATTCCGCGGCCGTATCAATGGCACCGTTACTGACAACACCGGCGCAGTGCTGCCGGGTGTGACCGTGACGGCTACCAGCCCTGCGTTGATTCAACCGCAGGTGCAGGTGACCGGTGGCGACGGTGGCTACCGCTTCCTGGCGCTCCCTCCGGGCGTCTACAGCATCGACTTCGAGTTGACCGGGTTCAACCAGGTCAAGCGACAGGACGTGCGCGTCGTCATCAACCAGACGCTGACCGTCGACATGCAGATGCAGGTCGCGACCCTGCAGGAAACCGTCACGGTGACGGGCGCCTCCCCGATCGTCGACACCTCGACGACCGCGATGGGCACCAACTTCACCAAGGAACTGCTGACGGAAATCCCGAACGCGCGCGACATCTGGGCTGCGATGGCGCAGGCCCCCGGCATTCAGATGACCGCCTTCGACGTCGGCGGCTCGAACACCGGTAACCAGTCCGGCTTCCGCTCGTATGGTTTCGACACGCAGAACCAGACCCGCATGGAAGGCATCGACACGACCGAAGGCACGGCGGCCAACGCCGGCTACTTCGACTTCGGCAGCTTTGAAGAGTTCCAGGTCGGCGGCGCCGGCGCGGACTCGGGCGCCTTCGCCGGCGGCGCGGTGCTGGCCATCAGCGTCAAGTCGGGTGGCGATCGCTTCACCGGCACCTGGTACAGCGACTACGTCGGCGAAAGCCAGCTGACCGACAACGTGCCCGACTACCTGCGCACCGCGAACACGCCGAATGCAGACGGCCTGTTCTCGCGCAACGGTCTTTGCTTCCAGCGTTCAGGCGAGACGATCTGCCGCGGCAACGCCACCAAGAAGCAGTACGACCTCAACGGCGACTTCGGTGGTCCGCTGTGGAAGGGCAAGGCGTGGTTCTTCACCAGCTGGCGCTTGAACGACAAGTACGAGTACATCACCGGCCTCGGCGAAGAGACGCAGCGCTCGAAGCTCTCCAACAAGTACACCTTCAAGGGCACGTTCCAGCTTGGCAAGAACAACCAGATCATCGGCTTCCTGAACAAGCGCGAAAAGCTGCAGGACAAGCGCGGCGTGTCGCTGACCATTCCGCTGTCGGCCGCCTACTACCAGAGCTCGCGCAACTACCCAATGAAGATCGAGTGGACGTCGGTGCTCGGCAGCCGGGCGTTCCTCGACGTGCTCGCCGGCCAGTGGTACAACTTCTTCCCGCTGCGTCCGGTCCGCGATTTCGGTCTGTATGACGGCCCGTGGACGGCGCCGCGCATCGACACCGCCACGAACGTTCGCTCCGCGACGGGCGGCAACAACGGCTACCAGGACCAGAAGCGCTTCAAGCCCCAGTTCTACACCACGCTGTCCTACTTCAAGGATGGCTGGGCGGGCTCGCACGACTTCCGCGCCGGCTTCGACTGGAAGCGCGATCGTCGCCAGCTCTTCAATGACCAGCCGTTCGATATTGATTACCGCGACAACAACGGCAACCTCGCCGCAGTCGACATCTTCAACTCGTCTGTCACCGGCATCAACGATGTCGTCTACACCGCCGGCTGGATCAACGACAGCTGGAAGGTCTCGAGCCGCCTGACGCTGAACATCGGCCTCCGTGTCGAGAACTACAAGGATGGCTGGCCGGATCAGTCGCTTGCACCGAACGGTATCCCGGCGCTGGCGGGCACGACGGACGCGCGCCTGATCAACCACTTCGCGCCGAAAGACGTGAAGGCGACCAACGTCGCCACCACCACCACGCTCGCGCCGAAGGTTGGCTTTGCGTATGACCTCACCGGCGACAACCGCACGGTGATCAAGGGCTTCGTCGGCCAGTCGCGCTGGAACTCGGCCGACACGCTGGCTGACCAGGAAAACCCGGTCGGTCTCGCGCAGCTCCGTTACGCGTTCCTGTCGTGCGCCGCGGGCCAGACCACCGGCTGCGACCTCAACGGCGACCGTCTCGTCAGCTCGCCTGCCGAACTCGGCGCGTTCCAGTCGACCCAGGGCGGCGGCGGCTTCGTCCGCGTCGACCGTGACCTGGTTCGTCCGACCAGCAACGAAGTGTCGCTGAACCTCGAGCGCGAAATCGTCACCGGCCTCTCGGGCCGCGCGTCGTGGGTTTACAAGAACATGCGCAACGTGTGGGGCGAAATCGACGTGGTCCGCGCGGCGGGCTACACCGTGCCGTTCACCATCACCGATCCGGGCGCTGACCGCGTCGTCGGCACCGGCGACGACCAGACGTTCCAGACCCGGGCGCTGGCCGCCGGCACCGGCACCGATCGTGTCTACACCAACAGCGAAGCCAACAACGCCGACTTCCACACCGCGGAATTCGCGTTGAACCGCCGCTTCGCCAACAAGTGGATGCTGCTCACGTCGTTCGGCTACACCTGGTCGACGATGAATCACAGCGCCGCCGGCGCGCGCTCGTTCGTCTACCGTCCGTTCGACATGATGTTCGGCGACAACGGCCGCGAGACCGACACCCTGTGGAACTACAACATCATCGGCCGCAACGTGCTGCCGTTAGAAGTGGGCTTCTCGGGTTCGTGGAAGGTGCAGAGCGGCTTCAACTACGCCCGCACCATCAGCGTGACCATGCCGGTCGAAGGCGCGCGCACGATCCGCGTGCAGCCGATCGACTCGAACCGCTACCCGTCGGTGCAGATCCTCGACCTGCGCCTCGACAAGTCGTTCGACCTCGGCAAGTTCGGCAAGCTCCAGCCGATGCTCGACGTCTTCAACACGCTGAACTCGGGCGTGCCGACGACGGTTCGCACGACCAACACCGCGACGGCGCCGTTCAACGAAGTGACCGCAACGCTCAACCCGCGCGTCATTCGCTTCGGCGTCCGCTACAACTTCTAATCGCGTAGAACGCGATTAGAAGTGGGCTACGTAGCTTAGCCGCGCCTCCGGCGCAGCGGCTTTGCAAGCCGCTACGCGACATCAACGGCCTGTTCCACACCCGTGGGACGGGCCGTTTTACTGTACGGGTTCGATGAAGAGCAGGTCCCAGGAAAGGCGAGTCGCCCACGCGAGCTGCCAGATGGTGAGGGTCATCAGCAGGTAAAGGGTCACCGCCAGGCCGGCCATTAGCGCCAGCGCCACCGCAACCAGCACGGCATAGCTGGCAATCGACAACCGATACAACGACAAACGGCGGCTGCCGAGGCGCGCGGCGGCGCGCAACTGCCCTACCGTCTGTTTGACCGCCATCAGGCCGAGGATCGCCAGCGGCAGGCCGACGCCGAGCGGTTGCTGCCCTGGAATCAGGATGACGAGCGAGAACACCACCAAGTAAAGGTAGCAGCCGAAGGTATGGCGCGCGAGCACCCGCAGGTCCGCGTGCTTCGCCGACGACAGCTCGGTGAAACGAATCGAGACGCTGACAAACAGCAGTCCAGCGAAGGTGGCCGCGACGGCGGCAAGGGTGCTGTAAAACGCGGTCCAGTTCGCAACCTGGGCACTGAATGTCACCGACACCTCCTCGACACCTGGAACAGGAGGTTACTCGAATTACCCGTGCATTACTGACCGCTACCTGTCGAGAGCCCCTCGTACGGCGCGCAGCAGCACGACGGAGGTGATGGGCTTTTGCAGGAACCGGCCACTCTCGGCGTCTTCATCAGTCAGCAGCTGCGCCGCGTCACCAGACATGAAAATGATCGGCGGATCGAACCGCATTCTACGGCGTTTCCCGTAGCAATCCGAACTGAACAGTGATACAAAAGGCGCCCTGCAATGCGACCGCTGGCTCCCCGGCTCGTCGTTGTCCTCTGCTATGTGTTTGCAGCGCTGGCATTTTCATGGCCACTCCCCCTGCAGCTGTCTACACACCTGACCGGTGATCCGGGCGGTGATACAGGAGTGTATGTATGGAACCAGTGGATTTTCCATCAGGAGTTCACCACTGGGCACAATCCGATGGCGACGGAAAAGATCCTGTCGTTGTCGACGCCACCCGTTGACCTGTCTCAGCACAACTACACCGCATTCCTGAATCTGCTCGCGCTGCCGATGGTCACGCCGCTTGGCATCATCACGGCCTTCAATCTCGTCTTCCTGATCACGTGCGTCTTGAACGCCTTGGCCATGTACGGCTTGGCCAGGTACGCCACGACGGCGACCCGGCCGGAGGCGTGGCTTACCGGACTGGTGTTTGCGTGGTCGCCGCTGATGCTGGCGCGCACAACCGGTCACTACAGCCTCGTCGCCGCAGCGGCACTGCCGGCATTTGTGTGGTGCCTGATGCGGGCCGATCGCACCCGCTCGCTCCGCGATGCCGCAATGGCGGGGCTGTGTATGGCGTGGGCCGGCCTGTCGGATGCGTATTTTGGCATCTACTGCGTACTCATCGCGATTCTCTATCTGACTGCGCAAGTCATCCGCTTCTCCCGCACGCCGAACGTAAGGTCCCGCCACTGGACCTGGCCACTCGACTTGATGATCGTGTGCTTCGGCGGCTTGATCGCGGGGCTGACACTCGGGCAAGGCGGAGAGTTCGTGCTGCTGGGCGTGCCAATCCGCATGCGCAGTCTCTACACACCGGTGTTGATCCTGACCATCCTGGTGACCGTACGGCTCGGAATCTGGTGGCGGCCTCAATTCAAGAGATCGACATTCGAGCCGGTGCCGCTAAAAGCGGTTCTGGTCGCGGCCCTCGCGTGTGCCGGGCCGCTGTCACCCGTGTTGTACGGCCTCGGCAGCCGGGTCATGGAAGGCCGCTTCGTCAGCCCAACGATCTACTGGCGCAGCAGCCCGCCCGGGGTCGACCTGCTGGCGTTCTTCACGCCAAACTCACAGCATCCTCTAGTGCGATGGTTCGCACCCGATCCGTTGTTGACGAGCCCAACGCACTTCGTGGAGTACACCGCCGCGTTGAGCCTGGTGTCGCTTGCGATCATCGCCTTTGCCTGTTGGCGCGCCCGCTACCGCCCCGCCGGCGGATGGGTGCTGATCACGGTCGGATTCGCGCTGTTGGCGTTGGGTCCCTTTGTGCAGGTCGCCGGCTACAACACGCACGTGCCCGGTCCATGGGCGCTGCTGCGCTATCTGCCCGGATTCGGCCTGGCGAGAATGCCGACGCGGTTTGCGATCGTCGCCTCGATGGGCGTGGCGGTAATCCTCGCGGGTGCGCTAGCGGCCATAGGATCGAAGTGGCCGCAACGACGCCGGCTCGTCGTGGCGATCGCGACAATCCTGGTGATCTTCGAACTGCTCCCGGCGCCACGAACGCTGTATTCCGCGGAGGTGTCGCCGCTGTACGACCAGATTGCCAATGACACCCGTGACGTCCGGGTGCTGTCCCTGCCGTTTGGTGTGCGCGACGGCACGTGGGAGACGGGCAACTTCCGGCCTCGTTCATTGCTCAACCAGACCACGCATGGCAAGGCGTTGATTGGCGGCTACCTGTCGAGGATTTCCCAATCCCGCGTCACGCGCATGCGCGAGGAATACCCGACGCTGGACGCGCTGATTGCCCTCAGCGAGAAGCCGCCGATCGGCCCCGAAGTGGCCGCAACGCTGCGTGAGCGCAGCGACCGGCTGATGAAGCTCGGGAACGTCGGCTACGTGGTCATCGATTCGCGCTTCATCCCGCCGGATCGCGCCAACCTGGTGATCGAGACGCTGAAGCTGCGCTTCGCAGCCCGGGATCGACACCTGACGTTGTACGTCCCAGAAGCAGATCGCGATTCACCGCTGTTCCCGTAGCGAATCGTGAGCGCAGCCCCCATATAATCTCTGGGTGATTCGGCGCGGTCCGTTCCTGTTGTTGTTCGCGGTGTCAGGCGCCGCGGCACTCATTTACGAGGTGGTCTGGACCCGGCTGCTGACTCTGCACATGGGCCACGGCCTGGCGGCAGCCAGCGCCGTGCTCGCGGCGTTCATGGGCGGGCTCGCCGCAGGTGCCGGCGCCGCCGGACGCTACGCCAGGCACCTCTCCCCGAAACGCGCGCTCGCGCTCTATGCCGGGCTGGAAGTCGCCATCGGCGCCATTGCGCTGGCAATGCCACTGCTCTTGATGGCCGTACGGCCGCTCCTGGCCGCTACTTACGCGGACGGCAGCGGCGGCGCCGCGTTCGGCTTCGTGCGGCTGGCCTCGAGCATCCTGCTGCTCTGCATTCCGGCGGCGTGCATGGGCGCGACCTTCCCGATCGCGTCGCGCTGGATGGTGCGCACGGCTGCCACCGCCGCGCAGGATGCCGGCGGGCTGTACGCCGCCAATACGCTTGGCGCCGCTGCAGGTGCCGTGCTGGCAGGCTTCATCCTGATTCCTGCACTCGGTCTGCAGGGCACCACGTTTGCGGGTGTTGCGCTGAACCTGGTTGCCGCCGCGGGCGCGTGGTGGATCGCCAAATCCCAGGGCACACTGCTGCCGGGGCACGACGAGACACCGCAAAGCGGCCATCAGGCCAAGCCGAAGAGTTCCCAGCCGATCGCCGCTGATCCCTGGCTGGCTGCGCTCGCCCTCGGTGCGAGCGGGTTTGCGTCGCTGACGCTGCAGGTAGTGTGGACGCGGCTGCTGGCGCAGATCCTCGGCCCGACCACCTACGCCTTCAGCACCATCGTCTCGATCTTCATCATCGGCATTGCCATCGGCGCCGCCATCGCCTCTCGCCTTGCTGCACGGATGAAATACCCGTCGATCGGGCTGGCCTGTTCGCTCCTCATCAGCGCCGGCCTCGCGCTCGCAGCCGCCGGCTTGGTGGATTGGGCGTTGTTGACGATCGGCGACATCGTCTCGAACAAGCAGTTCACGTTCAGCGACGTTCTGCAGCGCGAAGTTCTGCTGGTGTCCGCGCTGCTGCTGCCGATGACGATTGCCTTCGGCTCAGCGTTCCCGTTTGCCGTTGCGATGGGCGGCGGCCAGGACGATAGCGTGACGGAGCACATCGGCGCGATCTACGCCGTCAACACGCTTGGCGCGATCCTGGGATCGCTACTGGCCGGGTTTCTGCTCGTGCCGGCGGCTGGACTCTTCAACACCATTCGACTGGTCGCCATCATCAGCGCAATGACCGCGATCGTGATCCTGCTCAGGACCGCGCAGAGCCGCGGCCGGGTCATCGGGTTTGCGCTGTCAGGCGCCGTCATCCTGGCGATCGGGTTCGCGCCGCAGTGGGATCCGTCACTGCTCTCGAGCGGCGTCTACAAGTACGCGCCCGCCATGCGAGGCGCGAGCCTCGAAACATCGCTGACCGCCGGCGAGCTGTTGTCGTATCGGGAGGGAGCGACAGCGACCGTCGCCGTGCGCACGTTGACCGGCACGCTGTCGCTGGCCATCGACGGCAAGGTCGACGCATCCAACGCCGGCGACATGGTGACGCAGCGGCTGCTCGCGCATGTGCCGTTGCTGCTCCATCCCGATCCCAAGAACGTCGCGATCCTCGGCCTGGGCAGCGGCGTGACGCTCGGCTCGGCCCTCCAGCATCCCATTACGTCGGCCACGGTGCTCGAAATCTCGCCGGAAGTCGTCGACGCCTCCAGATTCTTCGAGGCGGAAAACCATAAGGCACTGTCGGATCCGCGCACGCGCGTCATCGTCGGTGACGGCCGCACGCACCTCATGCTCGGCTCACAGAACTATGACGTGATCGTATCGGAGCCGTCGAACCCATGGATGGCCGGCATCGCGTCGCTCTTCACGCAGGAGTTCTTCGAGGGCGCCCGCGCGCGCCTGGCGCCTGACGGCGTCCTGTGTCAATGGGCGCACACCTACGACATCAGCAACGACGACCTCAGGTCGATCGTGGCGACCTTCCTCTCGGTATTCCCAGAAGGCACGTTGTGGCTCGTTGGCGAAGCGGACGTCTTGTTGGTTGGATCCACCGAGCCCATGGGGCCGCGAATGGCGGGGATCGCAGCGGCCATGCAACGGCCGAAGGTGGCCGAAGACCTGGCGACCATCCAGCTCAAAGGACCATTTTCCGTGGCCTCGCTGTTTGTGGCCGAAGGCGAGTCGCTTCGGAACTGGGCAGGCGGCGCCCGACTGCAGACCGACAATCGCTCGGCACTCGAGTTCTCGGGACCTCGAAGCGTGTTCGGCGCGCAACGCGACGACAACGCCACGGCCCTTCGGACGCTGGCGACCGGCAGCCCCAAGCCGGCGGCCATCGCCAGAGCGTTTGCCGATGCCACCCCTGCCGACTGGCGCGACCGCGGGATGATGATGCTACGGGCCGAGGCCTTCCAGCTCGCCTACGAGGACCTGTCGCGCTCACTCGAGGCCCATCCCGACGATCCAGCCGCCCTCGACGGACTGATCCGCGCCGCGGCACCGCTGAACAAGGTCGGCGACGCTCAGGTCTTTCTGACCAAGCTGTCGGCGGATCCGTCACGCGAATCGGCCCGACTGGCGCTATCGAGAGTGCTCGCCTCTCAAAACAATATCGAGGCGGCAATCCGGATTCCCCTCGACATGCTGCAGGCCAATCCTGGTCACGTGCCGGCACTCGAACAGATGGCCTCGATCCTCGCCGACATTGGCGACGTCAGCCGGCTGGAACCGGTCGCCCAACGCCTGTTGCACGAAGCCCCCAAGAATGGGTGGGCGCATTACTACTCCGCCACACTGTTCTTCCTACAGGGCCGGCCGGTGGCTGCCCTGCAGGCGGCTCGCAACGCCGTCGCCCTGGACCCTACAAACGCCAAGGCACACAACCTGATCGGCGCCAGCCTGGCGGAGTCCGGTCAGACGGACGCCGCTCGGACCGCTTTCGAGACCTCCCTTCGGTATGACCCGAGGGAACCAGGCACCTACGCCAACCTCGCGACGCTCGAACTTCAATCGGGCAATCGGGACCTGGCTCGGCGCTACTTCTCCGAAGCGCTGACGATCGACCCCTCGAATCAGAGCGCGCGCGCCGCATTGAATTCAATTCGCTGAAGTGAGAAATCCAACCGCCTAAATTTTGGCGGCACCGCTCGTTCGGTCTCGACTGCTACCTTCGAGTCAGGCGACTGTGGAACTGTGTGCTCACAGCCTCACGGCACTGTGTAGAAACTGCCACTCCAGACAGCGCTCGACTGTCCGATTCCCTAGATGTCCCTGCTGTGTCGCCGCACGGACGAGCGGCACGGTACTTGCTAGATGGTTAGCTAGATTCGGAGCCGAGGGGAAGAAACCAATGAGCGTCGTTCGCATACTGGGGTTCTCGACGCTGTCGTGTGGCTGCGTGGTCGGTAAGTACCGCGACGTTGCCAGCACGCGCGAAGTGGTTTACGTCGAAGAAAAAGGCGTGGGCTGTGAAAGCCACGCGCACCGCCGCAACCACACGGTTTCGGCCGAGCGCGAGCGCTACGCCGCCGTTTCAATGACGACGATCACGGCGAGAGCCTCCTAAAAAGGGACTACAGTCCTACCGGCCAACAGGCCAACCGCAAGGCCGTCAGCTAAGATTGGGTGACGTGCCGCGCGCGCTTCCCAAACCTTACGCCGTCCTCGGGCGCGGCCAGTCTCGGCTGCGCTTCTATCACGGCGACGCCATCGACATCCTGAGCCGGCTCGATGCCGGGTCGATCGATGCGGTCGTCACCTCGCCTCCTTACAATCTTGGCATCCGCTATCGCAGTTATGACGATGGCCTGCCGCAGTCTGAGTACCTGGAGTGGACCGGCCGGTGGATCGCGGCAGCGGGCCACGCGCTGTCAGACAAGGGATCGCTGTTTCTGAACGTCGGCGCCAAGCCGAAAGACCCGTGGACGGCGCTGGATGTCGCGCAGGCGGCTCGCAGGCACCTCCAGTTGCAGAACATCATTCACTGGGTGAAGTCGATCGCCATCGAAAAGCAACTCGCCGGCACGAGGGCCGGCCTGAAAGACGACCTGGCGGTTGGCCACTACAAACCCATCAACAGCCAGCGCTTCCTGAATGACTGTCACGAGTTCGTGTTTCACTTCACCAAGGCGGGCGATACCCCGATCGATCGCCAGGCCGTCGGCGTGAAGTATCAGGACCCCTCGAACATCATGCGGTGGGAAAAGGCCGGTTCCGGACTCCGCTGCCGCGGCAACACCTGGTTCCTGCCGTACGACACGATCCAGAGCCGCGACAAGGAGCGGCCGCATCCGGCCACCTTCCCCTGGCGCCTGCCCGCGTATTGCCTGCGGCTGCACGGCCTCCCGCGCGTCAGGGTGGCCGCCGATCCATTCCTTGGACTGGGGAGTTCGGCCGTGGCCTGCGCGACGCTGGGGATCGGGTTTGTCGGCATTGAGCTCGACGCTCACTACCTGAAGGAGGCGATCGCGCGGACCAGGAAGGCCATCGCGACTGCATCCTCCAAAGCTGAGCCATCCTTATAGAGCTATATTCACAATCGTTTTACTTGAATCCATCTCTCCAGCAGATATATGCTTCTATGCATTCCTGGAGAGAAGTGTGGACCTTCGACAACTAGAAATCATAAGAGCTATCGCAGAAACTGGTTCGTTCACGGCCGCCGGACAGAAGCTGCACGTGTCGCAGTCGGCGATCAGCCGCCAGATTCTGCTGCTGGAAGACGAACTCAAGGAGCCGGTCTTCCTGCGCGTCGGCCGGCGCATTCGCATCACCCCAGCCGGCGAGTCGTTGCTGCAGTTGAGTCACCGGGTATTCCAGGACCTGAAGGACACGATTGCCGGCATTACCGACAGCCAGGAGTCGCTGCGCGGCACCGTCAGGCTGCTGGGCGGCATGACCGTCTGCCTGTACGTGTTCCCGCCGCTGCTGCAGGAGCTCAAGCGGCAGCATCCCGAAATCGACCTGAAGCTGGTTGCCGGCAGTTCCGAGCGCTGCCTCGCGCAGCTGCGCGCCGGTGCCGGTGACCTGGCGCTGCTGACGCTGCCGATCGACCAGCCGGACCTCGTCACCGTGCCCGTCCTTCAGGAAGAGCTCCTGGTGGTGACGCCGGCAAAGCATCCGCTGTCGAAGAAGCGGAAGATCCTGCCAACCGACCTGGTCGGTGAGCCATTCGTGCTGTTCGAGTCCGGGTCGAACACGCGCCGTGCCGTGGATGAGTTCTTCATGACCGCGCGCATCGAGCCACAGATCGTGATGGAAACGGAAAACGTCGAGATCATCAAGGCGATGGTCCGCAACGGCATCGGCATCACCGTCATTCCCTACCAGGCGGTGGCGCGCGACGTGGCGGCCGGGCAGATGTTCTGCGCCCGGATCGAGGGGCGTTCCCTGGTGCGTGAAACCGGCTGGGTCTATCCGAAGATGAGCCGCACCCCTCGTGCGGTCAAGGAAGTCATCCGCGCCTTCGAGCGCGTCCGGCCCAAGCTCAAGCTGGCGCCGTAATACGCGCTATCTGGCCATCAGGGTTCACTCATGCGGAAACCGCATGAGTAAAATCGGATCATTCTATTTTTGGATCCAATCCGGGGTCGTAGGATTGGAGCTATCTGCCATCACCATTTGGTGATGGCGGGATAAGAAAGGCTTTCTATATGGATACGTCCCGCGAGCGAGTGATTTCAATCAGCCTCAACGAGAGCGAATGGCAGAAGTTCGTCAGCCTGCATCCGCAGCCGGTGAACTGGATTCGCGAACGAATCCAGGAGTCGCTGGCCGGCGTTACTGCTTCGTCTCAGGCTTCGGCAGCTGCCGCAGCGAATACGACGTCCGCGACCACACGCTGACCCCGGGCCGGTTCACCAGCTTCACCTCGAGCTTCCGGGTCCGCTTGAGCGGATCCGGGTTCGTCGACGAGTAGCCGATCATGTAGTAGTCGCTCGTCTCGGCGTCGATCCGCTTCAAGGCCTTGTCGAAGTTGTTCTGATTCACCACCGCAATGCCACCGGTCTGCTCGGCCAGCACCCGCAGGCTGTCCTGGGTCTTGCGGACGTATTCACCAAATTCCACGGGATCCAGCGTTTCGTCGAGGTCACTGCCGGCGACCAGGCCGCGCGGGTCGATCGTGTAGAGCGTGGCGTTGGCGCGGTTGGCGGCGCGGGTCACCTCGGTCAGTTCGCGCACCAGGTCAGCGTCGGCAAACTGGTTCTGGTTGGTCATCCCCTGCTGCTCACGGCCCTCTTCACGCGTCTGGCCAAAACGGCCGCCAAACACCGGATCCTCGCCAAGCCGTGACTCCGCAAACGGATTGAAGTCGTAGCCGTTGCTCACCCAAACCACCGCCTTGCGGCGGTTGTTGATTTTCTCCATCTGCGTGAGCATGTCGTAGACGGTCGAGAACGCCACATGCGCGCGATAGCGGACCTCGCTCGGGCCGTCAGCGCCTTCTGAGCCCTGGATGATGTCGGCCGGCTTCAAGCCGCTGCCGGTGATCTTCTTGATCGACTCCTCCAGCACCTTCAGGTCATAGGTCGGGTCGATCGCCAACGACGAGGGACCGGTCGACACGATCGAGAACATGTCGCCTTCATGGACCAGGGTCTTCGAAATACGCTTGAAGAGATCGCGAATGCGCCCGGTGTTACGGAAGTCGAGATGCAGGTCGTCAACGACGATCAGGAAAATGCGGCCGGCGGTGTCGTTCCGGGGACGGGACACCGGCAGCACCAGGCCTTCCTGCACGGTCGGCGCCGGCGGCGCAGCGAGGTTATGGACACGCCCGCCGTGGACCAGCGTCATCGACGTGATCTCCTGCTTGACGCCGTCTTCATACAACTCGAAGTCGTTCTTGGTCAGGTCGGCAACGAACTGATCGCGATTGTTCCTGGCGATCACGTCGGTCGTGACGTAATCGATCGCGACGCGGAACGTGGCGTTGGGCGACTGCGGTGTCGCGGGCGCCTGTGGAGCCGGTGACTGCGCGCCTACCGTCGTGGACAGCGCAAGCGCGGCCATCCCGACCAGCCGAAACGTGGTTGCCTTCATGCTGACAGTATAAGACGGACGGGGGGCGGGTATGGCTGGCGGGTGGGTCGGGCCGGTCGGCGGGGGTTTTCCCCGCCCTAACCGCCCAATTCCGCCTTCAGGCTGTCGTAGAGGCCGTCGGCGCCACGAACGCCTTCCAGGATGGCGTCAGGGCTGACCCATAGGTCAGGATTTAACGCCTCCGCGCGCCTCGTCCAGGACTCCGGAGCCGCGCCATCCGGCGCCTTCTCGGCAATGCGCGCGGCAATTTCCGCATACCGCGCGCGAAGCCGGGCGGAGATTTCCCTGCCGACCAGTTCGTCGAGCAATCGGTTGCCGCCAGCCGCGACGGCGGCAGCCGGGGCCGGGGCTGGCGAAGCCGCTTCTGCGGACTCCGGCACATCGAACGCTTCCGAGCCGGGGTCCTGCGCCTCGGACTCCTCGTCCGCCGGCTGCTGGTCGCTTCTGGCGTCGCGCGGGCGCTGGTCGCGCGGCTGGTGCTCTCGCGGACCCTGTGGCTTCTTGCGTTTCTGCGGCCGAACCGGCGCCTCGTCCTCGGGCGTCATCACCTCGCTCAGCGCAAGGATCGCAGGCCAGTCGAAATCGATGTCCGGGTGGCTGTCTTCGATGGTCCGGATGGCGTCTTCGTCGAGCGGCGAGCGGCCCAGAACGATGCCGGGCGCGGTCCGATACCAGTACAACAGCCGCAGCCGATCACCAGGGCGATCGGCGTGCAGCAGAAACGTGTTTTCAAACCCGCGTCGGTCGCGGGTCAGTCTGAGGAACGGCAATGTTTACCGGCGCTTCTTGCCGGCCTTTGGCTTCGGCTTCGGTTTGGGCTTCGGTTTGGCCGCCGCCTTGGGCTTGGAGGCCGGCTTTGCCGCCTTTTTGGGGGCGGGCTTGGCCTTGACCTTCGCGGCCTGCCTGGCGACCGGTTTCGCAGCGGGCTTCGGGGCAGGCTTTGCAGGTTTTACAGCTTTGACAGGGGTTTTCGGTGCCGGCTTCGCTGGCATCGTGGTCTTCACCTTGGCCTTCGCCTCGACGACCGTTGGCGCCTTCGGGGCGACCGGGGCTGGCGCCCGAACCGCTGGCTTCTTCTCGACGGGTGGCACGACTGGGACCGGCTTGGGGGTGATCTTGATAATCACCTTGGCCATCGGGGCATCCGGCAGGCGGTGCACCAACGTGAAGCGGACCTGGTCAAACTGCGTGCTGTACGACCAGAGCTCAGCGACCACGATCTGGTACTCGTCGCAAATCCGGCGGGCGGCGTCGACCGACTGTGGCGGCACGTAGAGGTGCAGCGGCACGCGGAGCTTGCTGTAGACGCCCCATTCGGCCCGCGCCTCGATCGAGTTAACTGACTCACCCGTCTCGACTTCTACGGTTGCCAGGAGCCGCTTTTCGTCCTCGGCGATGAGCAGCGCGTCCGGGTAGACCACGAGGTCGCCCACCGTGATCGACTGGTTCTGCTCGTTCCCCGGGTTGATGATGACTTGGTTCTTACGCTTATAGCGGGCCTGGAGCTGTCGGATGACACGGTCGTGCTCGAGTTGCTCACGGACCGGCCGGGTGAGAATCGGGCTCACTATGCCTCCGGAATCTGAAGAAACGCAAAACTATAACACGCGGGGGACATGGGAGAATGGTCGGATGTTACAGCGTAAATACGCCCTGACGGGCCTGGCCGTTACTTTTTTGGCCGTTTATGCCGGCATTTTGTCGGCCCAGCCCGGTCCAGCAGCGCCGGCAGCGGGCGTAGAACCGGCTATCGCCAAGCTCCTGGCTGGCATCCAGGCCGCCGATAAGGGCCAACTCGCCGTGTCGGCCGAGGATGGCAATTTCCTGCGCCTCATGGTCGGCGCCACGAACGCGAAATCGGTCCTCGAGATCGGTTCGGCGAGCGGCTACTCCGCCATCTGGATTGGGCTGGGCCTCCGTCAAACAGGCGGCAAGCTGGTCACCATCGAGTACGACCCGGTCCGCGCCAAGAAGGCCGCCGCCAACGTGCAGCGCGCCGGCTTGTTGGACATCGTCCGCGTCGTCCCCGGCGATGCCTTCAAGGAGATCCCCTAGGTGACAGGGAACTTCGACATGGTCTTCCTCGACGCCTGGAAGCCCGACTACAAGAAGTTCTTCGACATGGTGTTCCCGCGCGTCACGCCCGGCGGACTCTTCATGGCGCATAACGTCGTCAACAAGCGCAATGACATGCTCGACTTCCTGAAAGCAATCGAAGTCCATCCCATGGCGTTCACCACCACGGTGACGGCAGGCCATGAAGGCATTTCGATGACCTACAAGAAGCGGTGATGAGGCCTGTTCACCTGATCGGCGTTCCGCTCGACCTGGGCGGCAATCGGCGCGGCACCGACATGGGGCCGTCGGCGTTTCGCATTGCCGGCATCGGTGAACAGCTCTCCAGGCTGGGCATTGCCGTCGTCGACAAGGGCGACGTGCCCTCGCCGATTCCAGAGGCGAAAGGCGCCGGTGACGCGAAGAAGCGTTACGTCAAGGACATCGCCAAAGTGTGTCAGCGCGTCTATCAGACCTCGCTCGCCTCCTTCTCCGAAGGCGCCATGCCGATCGCGCTAGGAGGCGATCACAGCCTCGCGGCCGGATCGGTCGCCGCGGCCGCCATGCATGCGCGCAAGCAGAACAAGCCCCTGGGCGTGATCTGGGTCGATGCCCACGCCGACATGAACAATCCCTCGTCCACCGAGTCAGGCAACGTGCACGGCATGCCGTTGGCCGCCTTACTCGGCACTGGCCCCTCGGAGCTCTCGCACTTCGGAGGCAGCGGAGCGGCCATATCCGCCAAGCACACTGTCCTCGTGGGGATTCGCAACCTCGACGAGGTCGAAAAGCAGATCGTTCGCGCTTCGAAAGTGCACGCCTTCACGATGAAGGACATCGATCGTCTTGGCATCGCCGAAGTCATGACACGCGCAATCACCATCGCCTCAAAGGGCACGGCCGGCTTCCATGTGTCGTACGATCTCGACGCGTGCGATCCGACCGTGGCCCCCGGCGTCGGCACGCCGGTCAAGGGCGGCCTCTCCTACCGCGAAGCTCACGTCGTCATGGAGATGGTGGCCGAGTCGGGCAAGCTGACGTCGTTTGATCTCGTCGAAGTGAATCCCACGCTCGACATCCGCAACACCACGGCGGAACTCGGTACAGAGCTCGCGCTCAGCGCCTTGGGCAAAAGCATTCTGTAGTTGCTGCAGGCCTGTCGGCCCGTAGTAGGACGGTCGGCCTGCTACGACGCCGCAATACGGCCGAAGCCGCTGGAGTTGCCGCGTGACTGCTTAAGCATGTCTTCGAGCGTGTCCACGAGCATGACCAGGGAGTACGGCTTTTCAACGAGGCGCGTATTCGGGCGAATCGTTTCCAGGTCGGCTGATTCGGAACGCAGACCCGAAAAGATGATCACCGGAATTTCCGGCGGTGCGGAAACAACCACTTCACGGCCGGAGCCGCGCCGCAGGCGCAGATCCACGATCGCGGCCGCGGGACGATGAGCCTTGATGGCATCGAGTCCCTCATCCGCCGTTTCAGCCGTCACCACCGTGTATTGCCGCATCTGCAGGAACTTCACGAGCGGCTGGCGCACGGCACTGTCGTCTTCAACGACCAACACGACGGGGGATGTTTCTCGGACCACGGCAGGATTATCGGACTATTTCATGGGCAAAGATACAGAAGCACGGTAGGACATCGCCGGTCGGTGTGTGCGTACAACGGACTTCTCCGACACACATCTGACAGAACGATTGTCCGTCGACCTGCGACCCTACCGGCGCTCCCGAATTTGCCTGGCGTGGTGGTTGGTATGAGAGACGTGGAATGCAAGCCACTCATCGATGCTCAGCGCGCAGAGGATCGGATGATCGAGCATCTTGCCGGTGCCGAGCGCAGCCCGGGTCTTCTCGGCGGCCTGGTCCAGCCACTCGAGGTTGGTGCGCGTATCGTTCAACACCGCTTCGAGATCGAGTTCACCGGTCGGGATAATGTGCTTCGGCGCCTGGCGGCCCTCGGGGAAGAGCCCGAGGTAGACGACCACGAATTGCGAGACGCGTTGTTTGACGGTGACGGCGCTGGCCAGCGGTGCGCCCTTCTCAAGGCAACGCTCGAAGCCTTTCGCGGTGCCCGAATACGCGCGCGACAGGTGCTACACAATCTCGACGACCGACCACTTCGACGGATCGCGGCGCGAGCGCGCATCGTCGCCGGCGCCTTTGGTCACCAGCCTGACGGTCGCGAGGCACGACTCGAGATGAGGATGCATGGGATCTGGTGAGCGGGGTGGGGATCGAACCCACGGCCAGAAGCTTAAAAGGCTCCTGCTCTACCACTGAGCTACCCGCCCGAAACTACCGATTGTACACTGGCGGGGCGGGTCGCGGCTTGGTGCGTTCGACCTGGAGGAGCTCACGCGTGGCCGGGTGCGACGGTGACGTCAGGATAGCCTGCGGATCCCCCACCTCCACCACTTCCCCGTCTGCCAGCACCACGACCCTTGTCGCAAAGTCGCGTACGAACTCATCGTCATGCGATGTCATGACCAGCGCGCGCCCGGAACGCGCCAGCGTGCGCAACGCATCACCCAAATCATTGCGACGCGCGGGGTCGAGCGACGCAGTTGGCTCATCGAGCAGCAGCAGCGGTGGATCCACTGCCAGGGCGCGGGCAATTGCGACGCGCTGGGCCTCTCCACCCGACAGCTCGCGCGGCAACGCCGATGCCCGATGCCCCACGCCCAGTTGATCGAGTAACGCCTGCGCGCGGGCACGCGCGTCGGTCTCCGGCTGCCGGTGCACCTCGATCGGCGCCAGCGTGACGTTGTCGATGGCGCTCAAGTGTTCGAACAGGTAGTGGAACTGGAACACCATGCCTACCTTGCCGGCCGTCACGCTACCGCCATCGCTACTTTCGAGGCCGGCGATCACGCGCAGGATTGTCGTCTTGCCCGATCCTGACAGGCCCATCAACGCCACGACTTCGCCGTTGTCGGCGTGCAGGTTCACGCCACGCAGGATGTCGCGTGTGCCGCGCGTGAGCCGGAGTTCCCTGACGTCCAGTGCGCGACTCATACGGCCGGCATCCTCCACCGCCCCTCGAGCCGGCGCGCCAGGTAACCAAGGGGCAGCGACATCAGCAGATACAACAGCGCGCACAGAATGCCTGGGATCACCCAGCTGCCAAGGTTGGTGGCAAAGATCTGGGTCTGCTTCGTGAGTTCCACCACCGTTAGCATCGACACCAGCGACGAGTCCTTCAGCAGCGCCACGAAGTCATTGGTCATGGGTGCGAGCGCCAGGCGGAACGCCTGCGGTGCGCGGATCAAGCGCAAGGCCTGCATGCGCGAAAAGCCAAGGATCCGCGCCGCCTCCAACTGGCCACGCGGCACCGCCAGCAGCGCACTGCGATAGATCTCACTTTCGTAGGCCGCATAGTTCAGCCCCAAGCCGAGGAGCGCGGCAAGAAACGCCGGCAACCGGATGACCGACGCCAGGCCGTAATAGATCACAAACAGTTGTAGCAGCACCGGTGTGCCGCGCATCACTTCCACGTAGACGGTCAGCAACGTGCGCGTGACAGGATCTCCATAGACGCGGCCGATGGCAATCGCTACGCCGAGCGCCACGGCCAGTGCCATCGCGGCACACGACAGCACCAACGTAATGCCGGCGGCCCTGAACAACGACGGCACATACCGCCACGTCAACGCCGCCAACGAGGCAGGAGCCATGGGCGGCGTGGGCTCGGATACGCCGGCGCTCGTCACCCGGGCATACAGCCTGGGCTGATCGTCGTTCCACACGTTCCACTTGCGAAAGATTCGTTCGAGGGTGCCGTCGCGCATCGCATCGGTCAGGATCCGGTCGACCTGATCACGCAGCGCGGTGTTCTCCGGCGCGGTGATAACGATGTAGGAGCCGACGGCGAGCGCGTCTGGATGAGTCACCAACCCGGTGTTGCGGCGCATCGCGCGATCGGCAAGCACGTTGTCGAGCACCACGCCGTCCACGCGCCCGAGAGCCAGGTCCGAGTACGGGTGGACATCATCGTCGTACGAAACGGCCGTGATGCCGTGGCTCTTTTCCGCCTCGAGCAGCAGGTCGTAGGCCATGGTTCCGCCGAGCGTGGCGACACGCCGGCCCTTGAGGTCAGCCAGCGTGCGGTAAACGGCGCGATCGCGTTCACGAACCGTGAGCACTTCACGAAACTCGTAGTACGGGACGCTGGCGGCGAGCGACTGCCGTCGCGCCGGAATGTCTTCGATGCCACTCAGGCCAACGTCGAAATCGCCGCGCCTGGCGGACTGATCAAGCGAGGCGAACTGCACCTGCAGGAACTGCGGCGTTCGGCCCAGCTTGCCGGCGATCAATTCGGCAATCTCGACGTCGAAGCCAACGAGCCTGGCTGGATCCTGGGGGTCTGCTTCCACGAATGGCGCGCCGCCTTCGGCATCGCCGCCCCATCGCAACACCTGCGCCTGCGCGACGCTGAGCGTGGCCCAGGCCGCGACGCAGGTAGCCAGGAGTACACGTGCAACGCGGCGCATCAGTAGGCGTCGCCGAGAAACGGAAGCATTCGACCGCAGTATAAGACGGCGAGCCACGCCACCAGCGACACCGCACCCACCAGCTTCACCGCGCGCGGCGGATCGGCGTCCGCGTCGAGCGCGGCGACGCGCGCGGCCAACCGCGTTTCGAAAAACACCGCGTTTGCGCCGGTCCGCGTCGCCGCCGATGTCTCCGACATTATCAAGCGCCACCCAGTGGAGCTTGCGGCCCTATTACGGACCACTAAAGGGCTGACGACTGACGACATCGCCCGATTGGCGCGGGACGCGCAGAAGGCGAAGGGCAAGTAATTGCCGTGAGTGCGGGCGTGCTGACAGTGCAACTGGGAATGGTGAGATGACGAAGTTCGTGCCCTACCTTCGTGAAGCCGTGATCGAGCGAGACGCGACGGCGCTGCTGGCCGAATACGCGGCGGCGCAGGGCTGCGCACTCACCCTGCCCATTCCCATCGAAGACATCGTCGAGAAACACCTCAAGCTCGGCGTGGAGTTCGACGACGCCCACCGCCGATTTGGCGTCCCCGACGGGATTCGAACCCGTGTTTTAGCCTTGAAAGGGCCACGTCCTAGGCCTCTGGACGACGGGGACGCAGAGGTGAGAAACATCCGATTGTAGCACACGCGCCCTGGCCCGCCGAATCAACGGCTCACCCGCCCGGAGAATGGCACTCTCGATCCAGGCATCTGCCCCAGGGCACTGCCGACTGCTCCTTACCTGCCTCGCGCTCGGAGGGCACCGGTAATGAGCGCGACGTTCAGAATCGAAAGCCGGTGAACACCGGGAAGTTGCGCCACCAGAGAATCAAGATCAGCGCAGTCTGCAACATGAATGGCAAAAGGAACGCGAATCCAATGTCGCTCCTGCGCCGCCACAACGCCGTGGCAGCGAGCACGTTTGCCGGCAGCGCGGCGAGACTCACCCACTGCAGGTACGGCATGTCCTTGAGATAGAGGCAAAGGGGGACGGCGATCAACGCGCCGATGAAGCCCGTCCAGGTGAAACGCGTGGCGAATGCCACCGCGAACGCCACGATGGCCGCTACAACGAGTGGCGGCCCAACGTCAGCCCAGGTCATCGTTGCGCCGCAAGAGACGTGTCGATTCGCACGTGTCAATTAGACACCGCTCTGTAGGGAACGGCACCCAGCGATCGCAGACGCAGTGCACGCGCATGAGTTAAAGTCATGGGGTCATGAAACTCCTCACTGCCCTGCTGCTCCTGCTCGGATTCACTGGTATCGAGCAAGCCGTTGAACCTGCCACCATGGTGCTCCGGAACGGCAAGATCGTCACCGTTGACGCCGCGATGCCCGAAGCCCAGGCCATCGCCGTCAGGGGCGATCGCATCGCTGCGGTCGGGACCAACGAGGCGATTCAGCGATACATCGGACCGTCGACACAGGTGATCGATCTCAAGGGGCAACTCGCCATCCCCGGGCTCATCGAAAGTCACGGCCACTTCATGGGACTCGGGCAGTCGAAGATGACGCTCGACCTGATGGACGTAAAGGATTGGGACGAGATCGTGTCAATGGTCGGCGCCGCGGCGAAACAGGCCAAGCCGGGCGAATGGATCCTCGGCCGTGGCTGGCACCAGGAAAAATGGGCGACGGTGCCGAAGCCCAACGTCGAGGGCTTCCCCATGCACGACGCGTTGAGCAAGGTGTCGCCGAACAACCCGGTGATGCTCACGCACGCCAGCGGTCACGCCAGCTTCGTGAACGCAGCGGCAATGGCCGCGTCGAACATCACGGCCACGACCCAGAATCCGTCTGGTGGGGAAATCCTGAAAGACGCGCAAGGCCGGCCGATCGGCCTGCTGCGAGAGACCGCGTCGGGCCTCGCCGGACGCGCGCTCGATGCCTGGCGCTCGAAGAAGACCGCTGCAGAACGCGACATCGACACGCGCCGGCAGATCGACCTGGCGGTGAAGGCCGCGCTCGAGGCCGGCATAACCTCGTTCCAGGATGCGGGCTCGAACTTCACCACCATTGATGCGCTCAAGCGCGCCGCGAATGACGGTGCGCTCGGCGTTCGTCTGTGGGTGATGGTGCGCGACAGTAACGAGAATCTGGCCGCGAAGCTGGGGCAATACCGCGCCGTTGGTCTCAATCAGGATCACCTGACGATCGCCGCGATCAAGGTGGTCGCCGACGGCGCACTCGGGTCGCGTGGCGCCTGGATGCTCGAGCCCTACAGCGATTCGCCGTTGAGCGTCGGCTTGCCGACCAACTCCCCCGAGAGTATCGCGCAGACCGCGCGCATTGCGCTCGAGCACGACGTGCAGCTGTGCGCGCACGCGATCGGCGACCGCGCCAACCGCGAGGTGCTCAACGTCTACGAACGCGCGTTCAAGGCGCGCCCGGGTCAATCTGACTTCCGCTGGCGCGTTGAACACGCGCAGCACATCAGCGCCGCCGACATTCCGCGCTTCGGCCAACTCGGTGTCATTCCAGCCATGCAGGCCATTCACGCCACCTCGGATGCGCCCTACGTAATCGCGCGCCTTGGCGCGAAGCGCGCTGAGGAAGGCGCATACGTGTGGCAGAAGCTGATGAAGACGGGGGCGATCATCGCCAACGGCACCGACGTGCCGGTCGAGCGGATTGATCCAATGGCCAACTTCCACGCGACGATCGCGCGCAAGACCAAGGATGGCTCGGTGTTCTACGGCGATCAGAAGATGACGCGCGCCGAAGCCCTGAAGTCCTACACCTGGAATGGCGCCTATGCGGCCAAGGAAGACGCGATCAAGGGGTCGCTGACCGTGGGCAAGCTGTCGGATATTACGGTTCTATCGCAGGACATCATGACCATCCCCGAGGATCGAATTCCGTCAACGCAGGTCGTGTATACGATCGTCGGCGGCAAAGTCGCGTATTCGCGGTAAAGTTTTACCGTGCCGCTTGAGATCAACACTGAAGAAGCCCCCGCGCTGATTCGCATCCGCTGTGTCGGCCCGTTCCCGTCACCGGAGGAACAGGCCAAGCTGCGCGACGACCTGATCGCCAACGGCCACCTCACCGAGGACAGCGTCAGTCTGCTGGACTTCCGCGACGTCGAACTCCCCGCGGATATCTTCACGGTGTTCGGGAAGTCGATCACCGAGGCGCTCCGCTCCGGCATGCCACGACGCCG
Source organism: Acidimicrobiia bacterium (assembly GCA_038144855.1). GTDB lineage: Bacteria > Acidobacteriota > Vicinamibacteria > Vicinamibacterales > UBA2999 > 12-FULL-67-14b. The sequence continues at coordinate 63,824 of JAYQOO010000004.1, forward strand.
CGCGTGCCTGATCAACCCCGGCCTGCACCTGCCATTTCTGCAGCAGTTCCAGAAGGCGATTCCGTGGATGTCGACGGCCGCCTTCATTAACGAACGCGAAGCGCTCGAGTGGCTCCTCAACCCCGAAGGATCGGCAGGATTCCGGCGCTAGTGTCATCGCGCGCTCGTCCGTTCGCGCTTGCCGCGCTGTATGGCGTGTTGAGCGTCGCGTTCTGCTGGCCGCTCTTCGATCACCCGCTAGGGCTCGGCACCAACGACTGGGATCAACACCTCTTCTATTACGGCGTCGTCCTGAAGAACGTCGTCGAGTACGGGCAGATGCCGTTCTGGAACCCGTGGTACTGCGGCGGCAACGTGATGTGGCAAAACCCACAGGTCGCCGTGCTCAGCCCGGTCTATCCGCTTGCCTTGCTCGTTCCGCTGCAGTTGGCGATGAAGATCAACATCGTGCTGCACTACTGGATCGGCTTCGTCGGCATGCACGTGCTGGTCACTCGAATCATCGGCGTCACGTTCCTGCCGGTGGTGATCTATCTCGCCACGCTGGTCACAGCGTCGGGCGCTCAAGCCATCCATCTGCGCGTCGGTCACAGCGTGTTCCTGCCCGGCTTCTACCTGCCGCTGCAGCTGTTCTTCGTCTTCAGGGCACTACGAACCGGTGAGTGGAAGTACGTCCTGCTCGCAGGCATGACCATGGCGCTGATGGTGGCAAACGGGGGGACACACATCCTGCCGATGTCGATTGCCGCGATCGGATGCTTCGCGCTGGTAACAGCAATCGCTCGACGCAACTGGCGGCCGGTCGCCATCGCCGTGGCCTTCGGCATTGCGGCGCTCACCTACTCCGCGCCCAAGCTGCTGCCGGTTGTCCAGTTCGTGCAGAGCGAGCAGTTCTCGGATACGCGCAATCCAACCGAGAAGCCCGACCTCGTCACCATGCAGATGCTGAAGCAGGTCTACCTGACGCCAACGCAGGATGTTGGCGCGCGCCTGCCGATGCAGCGGCACGGCTGGCACGAGTACGGCAACTACATCGGCGTTGGCTCGGCGGTCGCGTTGGCCGTTGGACTGGGCGCCGCATTATGGGCCGGCGGCATCGGGATCCCCCTGGCCGTGACGACCATTTTTCTCTTCCTGCTCTCGCTCGGCGAATTCAGCAGCGTCGCCCCAGCCGTATTGATCCGGGAGCTACCGCTGTTTTCGAGCTTCCGCATTCCAAGCCGCTATTCGATTCCGTTCCTGCAGTTCGCCGCGCTGTCGCTGGCGTGGGCGTTTCACGTCATCACGCGGCGATACACACTGTCGACGGTCATGCGAGTCGCCGTGGCCTTCGTAGCGCTGGCGGCCTCCGCCCACCTGATCGCCGTGAATCGCTGGAATCTGATGGACGTGTTCACCATCGAGGCGTTCGACACCCGCTTCTCATGGAACAGTGGGCCGCGTGCGATCGACACCGACACCGAGAGCAGTGCGTATACGCCTGACTCGCCAATGCTCAGGGCCTTGATGGCCGATCGCGCGTTCCTGAACTGCTATGAATCACTGCAGCTGGCGCGGGGAGCGGGCAGCGGGCCGCCCGTGGTCGATTCGAACGCCCCGTCCAGAATCGGCGACGTCGCATTCACGCCGAATCGGATCACGTTCACCGTCAACGACGGAACGGCTCCCGCGCATGTGATCCTCAATCAGAACTGGAGCGAGGGCTGGGCCAGCGATGCAGGTTTGATCACCGCCGGCAAGCCAACCGAGTTATCGTTCGTGGATGTGCCACCCGGCACGACCGGACGATTCTCGTTTCGCTTCGTCCCGCCCGGGTTCTATCTGGGTCTCGGAATCAGTGCGGCCGCGCTGATTGCGACCGCACTGCTCTGGCGGCGGACGCTATCGCCTACTTCGTAACCGGCTCGGCGACGACGAACGCCACGGCATCGCCCTTGGGCGAGACGGCAATGCGCGTCACCGCACCGAGTTGATGCGCGGCCGCGTCGAACACTTCGGCCCAGTCAGTTGCGCCACGCGTCCACGAAAAGATCTTGGTTCCCGACGACATCAGGATCGTCTTCCCGTCGGGCATCCACGCCATGTCGCGATCGCTGCTGCCCGCCACCGCCTTCACAAGCGGATCGATCTTCTTCGTCGTCACGTCGAGCTGCTTGACCCAGTAATCAGCTCCGTCGCGCTGCACGAAACTCGCCAGGCTCGTGCCGGGAATGCGGTGCAGCGATCGACCCGGCCCTTCCGTCACGACCTCGCCCTTCCCGGTCTTCACGCTGGCGATCTGCAACGTGGCTGGCTTGCCCTGCGAGCCGAGCACGAACAAGACCAGGCGATCGCTGTCGATCCAGGCGTGATACCCCACGGGATCGATATTCGGGAGAATCAGCGCCGGCGCGGTGCCGTCGGCGGTAAAGCGCCACAGCCGTTGAATGGCCGGCGTCGGGCGATTGCCGTTCTTGTCGAACTCCGACTGCACGACGCCGAAGCTGCCGGCCGGTCCGGCTCCGGTTGGCACAAACGTCGGCGAGTTTTCATTCTCCGGTGTCCGCGTCAATTGCGGCACGCGGCCGCTCGCGCGATCGAACGCGTAGACGTCGAGCTGCTTGCCATCGCGATTGGCGGCAAACAGGATCCGGCTGCCGTCTGCGCTGAAGCTCGGTTGATTGTCGTAGCCGCTGCCGGTCGAGACCGGCGCCGGTTTCGCGCTCTTCATTGAGGCGACACCACCATTGACCGGCACCAGGTAAATGTCGGTGCCGGGCGGCGCGGGCGCCTGCTGCGCCTGGGGTGCCAGCGCGAGCAGGCTCAGGGCGAGAGAAACGCTGATTGCCTTCATCTACATCTTCGGCTTGTCGTTCTTCAGTTGAACGACGATGACCTCGACGGGAGTGGTGCCGGGATTGACGTCGGCGTGCTCAGTGCCGGCCTTGTCGGCATCCAGCCACATCGCCTTGCCCGCCTCGAGCTTGTAGACGTCGATGACCTTGCCGGCACCGTCAACGACGTTCAGCGTCCCGCCGTTGAGCGAGATCAGCGCACGGCCGTGGTCATGACGATGCAGGCCGAGCGGCTTGCCCGGGGAAACGATCGACTTCCACACCTGCACTTCGCTGTTCTCGAACTGTGGCTCGCGCCGGCTCGTCGATTGCTGCCCGACCGCCACGCCCACCGCGAAAATCGTCCCAATAGCCGCTACCGTTCCAACTCGTTTCAGGTTCATGTGCCGATCTCCTCGTGAATGCATCTTACCCAACACCGAGCAGCGCCGCGGCATTGCGCCCGGCAATGCCTTCGCGCTGTGCCGGCGTGACCGGTAGCCGACTGACCGCATCGAGCATCTTGGGAATGCTGCCGATCTGGTGGGGATAGTCGCTCCCGGCCAGGATGTGATCGGCGCCAGCGAACTTGATCGCCAGCTCAATGCAATTCTGGTCGAAGTTGACAGTGTCGTAATAGAACTGCTTCAGGTAGCTGCTCGGCGCGCGGCTGATGTTGGCGCGGCACTCCGCAAAGGCCTCGTAGCCGCGATCGAACCGTTCCGCCAGGTACGGCACCGCGCCGCCCATGTGGCACAGCACCCACTTGATATTGGGATAACGCTCCGGCACGCCCGCAAATACCAGGTGCGCCGCAGCAAGCGTGGTGTCCATCAGAAAACCCACCAGCGGCATCAACCAGTACTGTTCCATGGCTTCCACGCCGAGCGGATGCGCCGGATGGATGTAGATCACCGCCTTGAGTGCGTTGGCCTTTTGCCAGAGCGGTTCGTACACTTTGTCGGCCAGCGCCACGCCATTGACGTTGCTGAACACCATCGCGCCTGGCAGTCCGAGCACCGTCATGGCGCGCTCGAGTTCCAGCACCGAGGCTGCCGGATCGTTGAGCGGCAGCGTGGCCAGCGACAAGAAGTGCTGGCGCTGGTTCACCGCCGTCGCGAACGCGTCGTTGATGTGCTTGGCCATGGTGACCGCGACGGCTGGATCTTCGTAGTGCGTGCCCGGTGTCGTGAAGGTGATCACCTGCTTGTCCACGCCGTGCTTCTTGAGCACGCCTTCGCGGTAATCCAGATCGCGATGTCCGGGCACCAGGATGTTGTAGTCGCCCGGATAATGCAGACGCGGATTGCCGTCGGCGTCGTAGTCCAGACGAACCTTGGTGGGACCGCGCTTGACGGCATCGAGATATTCGGGCGAGTAATAGTGGTTGTGGAAGTCGATTTTCATAGTGTGATTGGGGACGGTGATCAGCGCGCAGGCACGCGCGTCAGCCGCGACGAGCCCACAAATAGTAGGCCGGGAAACCGGTCGCGACAATGCCGAGTCCCATCGCGGCACTCGCAACATCGACACGAATCTGGTTCACGACAATGGTCAACGCAACGACGATGAACAGGATCGGCGCGGCCGGAACCAGCGCCATCCGCCAGGCCGGCTGGTAGTGCTTCCGGCGGCGCATGATGATGACGCCAAGTGCGAGCAGCGCGAAAAAGATCCACTCGGTGTAAATCACGCGGGTAAAGAGCGCGCGGTAACTCCCCGTCGTCACCAGCACCGATGCCCAGACGGCCTGCGCGATGATGGCGTGATCCGGCGTCTGGAACTTCGGATGGAGGTGGCCCTTGAAGCGGAACCACAGACCGTCCTGGGCCATCTGGTAATACACACGGGGCCCGGCGAGGACAAGACCGTTCAGCGCCCCGAACGAACTGAACATCACCAGCGCCGAAATCGCTCCCGCCGCACCGCCGCCAACGAGCACCTCGAACGTGTCGGCGGCGACCCGCGAAGAGGCCATGACGTCGCGAACCGGCAGCACCATCAGGTACACGGTGTTGAGCCCCATGTAACACAGCGTCACCACCAGCACGCCAATCAGCAGCGACCGCGGGATCGTGCGAGTCGGATCGACGGTTTCTTCCGCCGTGTAGGTCACGACGTGCCACCCGCCATAGGCAAACAGGCCGGCGCCGACCGCGAGCAGGAAATTCGCAAACGTCACCGGCGGCAAGGGCTCGACGGGTGGTGGCGGGCCGCCACGAAACAGCGCAAAGCCAACGACCATGATGGCCATCACCGCCAGCACCTTGACCAGCGTGAACGCGGACTGCAGCCTCGTGCCGAAGGTGACGCCGCGGTAGTTGATCGCCGACAGCACGACAATCGCCGACACAGCGACCAGTCGCTGGCCAGTCACATCGAGTTCGACGAAGAAGCCGGCGTAACGCGCGAACACGGTGGCGATGGCCGCCAGGATGCCGGTGTGCATCGTCCAGAACATTGCCCAGCCCCAGATGAAGCCCAGCGTCGGCGAGTAGATTTCCTTGAAGAAGACGTAGACGCCACCGGTGCTCGGAAACGCAGACGACAGTTCTGCGCAGACGAGCGCGCCGATCAAGGTCAGCACGCCGGCCACGGCCCAGGCGAGGACGACCATGATCGGATCCGGCACTAGGCTCGTCAGTTCGGACGCCTGGACGAAGATCGACGACCCGATGATGGTGCCCACGACCAGCGCCGTCGCGCCCGGAAGACCAATCGCCCGCTTGAGAGTTCCCATGAGGAATTCCGTCCGCACCGCCCTGACGATGCGTCGGCGTGATGGATTCTACATGCGATGTAGCATAGGTGGACGTGCCCTTTTCCGTTGAACTGCTCCTGCTGGCGTCGACCGGCGCCATCGCCGGCGCCCTGAATGTGATCGGCGGAGGCGGCTCGTTCCTGACCCTCCCCGTCCTGCTGATCATCGGGCTGCCGGCAGCGATTGCCAACGGCACCAACCGCGTTGGCGTGCTCGCACAAAACATCGGCGGTCTCTACGGCTTTCACCGTCACGGGGCGGTGGACTGGAAGTGGTCACTAGCGGCTTGCGTGCCGGCATTGGCCGGCGCCGCGCTCGGCGTGTGGCTGGCGTTGGCGTTGCCGAACGTTGCGTTCAAGCGCACGTTGTCGATTGCGATGCTCGCGCTCACCCTCTGGTCGCTGCTCTCACCAGGCGCGGGTGGTCAGGCCAAGCGCGCGCCCACGTCGGCGTGGCATCCGGGCGTCGTGCTCGGATTTTTCGTAGTGGGCGTCTACGGCGGCTTCATTCAAGCCGGCGTGGGATTCATCGTGCTGACCGTAACCACGTGGGCGGGGCTGGACATGCTGCGCGGCAACGCCGCCAAGCTGCTGACGGTATTGCTGGTGACAGTGCTGTCGCTGGCCGTCTTCGCCGCCTCTGCTCAGGTCGACTGGCCGCGCGGGATCGCCCTGGCCATCGGCAACGTGATCGGTTCCCACTACGGGGTGAAGCTGGCAATCTACAAGGGCGATGCCTGGTTGCAGCGCGCCGTCACGACGACGGTAGTGCTGTTTGCGATCGCGCTGTGGTTCCAGTGATCCTGCCGTAAGCTAGGGGCGATGAAACCCGCCCTTGCCGCGCTGGCACTCAGCCTGCTGCTCGGCTTGCCCGCAATTGCACAAGCGCAGTTGCGCTCCCAGGTTGTAGCAACTGGGCTCACCAACCCGGTGGCATTCGTGGCGGATCCGATCGACTCCGCCACATTCTTCGTCATCGAACAGCGCGGCACCATCCGGACCGTCCGCAACGGCAGCGTCTCATCCACCTTCTTCCTCGACGTGCGCTCGACGATCTCGGCCGGTGGCGAGCGCGGCCTGCTCAGCCTGGCCTTTCCCCCGGACGCAGCAACGACGCGGCGCTTTTTCGTGACGTTGACGAATCTCGACGGCCACTTCGTGGTCGCGCGCTTCACGCGTACCAGCACGGGGGCGGTTGATCCCGCGTCCCGGTTTGATCTCGTCTGGTCCGACGGACGCGCGTTTGTGCAGCATCCGTTTTCGAATCACAACGGCGGCCACCTCGCGTTTGGCCGGACGGCTATCTCTACATCGGCATGGGTGACGGCGGTAGCGGCGGCGATCCTATGAACCTGGCGCAGCACCCGAACAGCCTGCTGGGCAAGATGCTGCGCATCGACGTCAGCGTGCCCGACAGCGACCGGCGTGGGTATCGCGGGCCCGAGGACAACCCTTTTGTCGACGGCGAGCCAATCTCGGCGCTCACCGAAATCTGGGCGTTCGGTCTGCGCAATCCGTGGCGCTACAACTTCGATGACTGGACGCGAGGCGGCACCGGCGCGCTCGTCATCGCCGACGTCGGGCAGACCGCTCGCGAAGAGGTGAATTGGGAACCGGCCGGTGCGGGCGGACGCAACTACGGCTGGCGGATTCGGGAGGGCCGTAACGCCTATGACACGCGCACGGCGGCCGCCTATCAACCCCTGACCGAGCCTATACACGACTACCCGCGCACCGACGGCACTTCGATTACCGGTGGATTCGTGTATCGCGGCGCGGCGCTCCCCCCGATGTTCAACGGACGCTACTTCTTTGCCGACTATGTGGCAGGCTGGATCTACACGATCGGCCTCAGCCTCGACGCGCGCCAGGAAGCGACCGCGGTCGACCTGCTCGAACTGACCACCATGCTCGGCGGGACGAGCGAACTGGGACTGATCAGCTCCTTCGGCGTCGACGCCGACGGCGAGCTGTACCTCGTCAGTTATTCACGCGGTCGCATACTGAAAATCCTGCCTCAGTAGATCCGGGCCCGATTCATGCAGGTCACCCGCTCAGGTGACCTGGGCTGTTACATCGCTTTGATATGCTGAGTCTCTTATGACCCCGTCGACTGCCGTCAGCCGACGTCCGCGCAAACGCCGCGCGGCGGAGGCCGTTGCGGCGCCGGCGCCGCCGATCCAGCAGGACTGGACCAACCTCGACCCCAACGCCCTCAGCAGCCCTGCCCTCTACATCAATCGAGAGCTGAGCTGGCTGGCGTTCAACGAGCGCGTCCTCGCGCAAGCCAAGGACGTTGCGCACCCGCTGCTCGAGCGGGTCAAGTTCCTCGCGATCACGGGCACCAACCTCGACGAGTTCTTCATGGTGCGCGTCGCGACGATTCTCAAGAAGTTCCGTGCCGGCATCGAAGAAGTGTCGATCGACGGTCAGACCACCGATCAACAGCTCGCAACGATTCGCAGTCGTGCGCTGGCGCAGATCGACGATCAGACGGCGTGCTGGAGCCGCTCTCTGCGACCACTGCTCGCGGCCGAAGGCATTCACCTGCTGGAACCGGCTGACTACACGCCGGCCATCGATACCTGGCTGGCGCAGTACTTCAAGGACCACATCTTCCCTGTGCTGACGCCGCTGGCGTTCGATCCGGGACATCCGTTCCCGTACATCTCGAACCTCAGCATGAACCTCGCCGTGCGCGTGCGCCATGCCGGGCGCACGAAGTTTGCCCGCGTCAAAGTGCCGAGCATGCTGCCGCGCTTCATCGCGCTCCCCGACAACCTGTCGCCGCAGTCCGGGGTGTCGCACGTGTTCCTTGAGGACGTGATTCGCCGCAACATCCAGCAGTTGTTCCCGGGCACGCAGGTCGAGGGCGCGCACCTGTTTCGCATCATCCGCGACACCGACATGGTGATCCAGGAAGACGAAGCGGACGACCTGCTCGAAACCGTCGATCGCGGCCTCAAGCAGCTTCGCTACGGCGCCCTGTCGCTGCTGCAGGTTGAAGCCGACATGCCCAAGCGGGTGCTGAGCATCCTGATCGAAAACTTCGAAGTCGACGAAGACGTCGTCATGCGCACGGCGGATCGGCTTGGCTACGGCGACTGGCACTCCCTCTACAAGCTGCACCGCCCGGCGTTGAAGTATCCGGCGTTCACGCCACGCGTGATGTGGCCGCCCGAGGACGCCGACAAGGTGTTCGACCAGATCGCCGACCAGGACTTCCTGATCCACCACCCGTTTGATTCGTTCACCTCGGTCGAAACCTTCCTGCGCGCCGCCGTCGACGACCCGCACGTGATCACCATCAAGATCACGCTCTATCGCATTGGCGCCAATTCACCGCTGGTCGACCTGCTGATCGAGGCGGCCGAGCGCGGCAAGCAGGTCGCCGTGCTGGTGGAATTGAAGGCGCGCTTCGACGAGCGCAACAACATTGCGTGGGCGACGCGGCTTGAAGCTGCCGGCATCCACGTCGTCTATGGCCTGATGAACCTCAAGGTGCACTGCAAGCTGTGCCTGGTGGTCCGCCAGGAAAGCGACGGCATTCACCGCTACGCGCACGTCGCCACCGGCAACTACAACCGCGGCACCTCGCAGGTCTACACCGACCTCGGCCTGTTCACCGCCGATGAAGCGGTCCTCGACGACGTGACCGAGGTGTTCAACTCGTTGACCGGCTACTCGAACCGCCGTTCCTACAACGCGCTGCTGGTCGCCCCGGTGGGGTTGCGACAGGGGCTGCGCGCGCTGGTCGAACGCGAGATGGAACATGCCAAGGCCGGCCGGCCGGCGCGCATGATCGTCAAGAACAATGCGGTCGCCGACTCCGGCATCATCAAGATCCTCTATCGCGCGTCGCAAGCCGGCGTGCCGATCGACATGATCGTCCGCGGCGTGTGCTGCCTGCGCCCCGGCATCCCCGGCATCAGCGAGCGCATCAACGTCCGATCCATCGTCGGGCAGTTTCTCGAGCACTCGCGCATCTACTATTTCGAGAACGGCGGCAGCCCCGAAGTCTTCATTGGCAGCGCCGACCTGATGGAGCGCAATCTCGATCGCCGCGTCGAGGTGCTTTGCCCGGTCCTCGATCCCGCCATGCGCCAGCTGTTGCGCGATGCGGTCCTCGAGGTCCTGCTGAGTGACACCGACCGCGCCTGGACGCTGCAAGCCGACGGCACGTATGTCCGCGCCAGCGCGCCCGAAGGCGTCCCGCCACTTAATTCGCAGCGGTTTCTGCAGGAGTGGTACGCGGCGCAGCACGAAGCGTAGCTTTTCCCTCGCTCCGCTCGGGGGGGATGGACTCAAGCCCCAACAATGGGCGATAGTGTCCAATCCGGGACGGCATGCAAGTCGAACAGATACGGTGATCTGAACCAGACGGATGGGCGTCGCCATCCGCGCTTGCCGACGCTCAACTGGTGCTGGTCTTTGGCGATCGCGCCGCGCTCGCCTCCAATCACTTCACGGCTTCACTCGCCGGCCGTTGGCCGAATGCCGCAGTCGTCGGCTGCTCTACGGCGGGACAGATTCACGGCACCAGCGTGTTCGATGACGGTGCGATTGCCACCGCCGTCCGCTTCGACCATGCCCGCGTGCAGTTGGCGACGGTGCCAGTCACCGCCGGCGATAGTGCGGCGGCCGGCGCGGCATTGGCGGCACAACTGGCCGCACCTGACCTGGTGCACCTGCTGATCATTTCCGAGGGCCTGGACATCAATGGCGAGGCCCTGGTCCGCGGAATCGGAGAGCGCCTGGGCACCACCGTGTCGGTCACCGGCGGGTTGTCGGCTGACGGTGAGCATTTTCGCGAGACAGCGGTCCTAGTTGGCGGCGAGGTGAGAACGAACACTGTGGCGGCCATCGGCCTTTATGGGTCCCGACTCAGAGTCGGCTGTGGATCGCTGGGCGGATGGGATTCCTTCGGCCCCGAGCGCCAGATCACCAAGTCGGCCGGCAATGTTCTCTACGAACTCGATGGGCAGTCGGCACTGGCACTCTACAAACGCTATCTCGGTGATCACGCCGCGGGCTTGCCCGCCTCCGGGCTGCTGTTTCCCCTTTCGCTTCGCACCAGACAAGGCAGTTCGCCTGTCGTGCGGACGATCCTGTCAGTGAACGAAGCCGAGCAGAGTCTGACCTTCGCCGGCGATGTGCCTACCGGCAGTTACGTGCGGCTGATGAAAGCCAACTTCGATCGGCTGATCGACGGCGCTGTCGGCGCCGGACGCGTCAGCGCCGAAGCACTCGGCACTGGCGCTGACCTGGCGCTGCTGATCAGCTGCGTCGGCCGGCGGATGGTGCTGCGACAGCGCGTGGAGGAAGAGGTGAAAGGCGTCCGCGACATTCTTGGCGCGGGTGCCGCACTTACCGGCTTCTACTCCTACGGCGAGATCTCGCCGTTCACGCCGAAGGCCCGCTGCGAACTGCACAACCAGACAATGACGGTCACGACACTGTCCGAACGTTGACGATGACCGACCCGCACAGCCTGCTTCGGCGCCAGCTCAAGCGCTTCTTCCCAGACGATCGCATCCCGGCAGCCATCGAGCCGATGCTATCGGCTATTGACGAGGCCTACCGGCAGTTCGACAACGACCGCGCGATGCTCGAGCGATCGCTGGACCTCAGCTCTCAGGAGCTGCTGCAGGCCAACGCCGAATTGCGTGCGCTCGTCAGCGCGTTCCCCGACCACATTCTCCGGCTCCGGCCAAACGGCACGATCCTCGACATCAAGGGCGCACCGTCGGAACAGTCGCGCCGGTGGTTGCCCGGGCATGACTTCCTCGAGTCACTCGACGCCAAGGCCCGGCCGCTGCTGGTCGACGCGCTCCAGCGCGTGGTGGCACAGCAGGCCCCCAGCAGCGTTGAACTCGAAACCGGCGCCCGTTTCTTCGAGGCACGCTTGCTGCCGCTCGAGGACGCGCAGATCCTGATGATCCTGCGCGACGTGACGGAGCGCTACTACGCGGAGAAGCAGCTGCGCGCCAGCGAGCTGGCGCTGCACGAAGCGCACCGCGATCTCGAACGGCGCGTGGAAGAGCGGACGGCGGCATTGGGCCGGGTCAACGACGAGTTGCGCCGCGAGATCGCCGAACGCCAGGCCTCCGAGTCCGCTCGCAGCCTGCTCAAGGAACAGCTGCGCCATGCGCAGAAGATGGAAGCGATTGGCCGGCTGTCCGGCGGCATCGCGCACGACTTCAACAACCTGCTGACGGCGATCCGTGGTTACTCGGAGCTCCTGCTCAAGGAACTACAGGGGTCGCCGCTCAGGGCCGACGTCGCGGAGATCTTCAACGCCGCCGACCGTGCAGCCACGCTGACCGGTCAGTTGCTGGCGTTCAGCCGGCGCCAGATCCTGACTCCGGAAATCGTCGTCCTCAATCAGCGTGTCTCCGACATGAGTCGTATGCTGGACCGCTTGATCGGCGAGCACATCGCTATCGACCTCCGGCTGGCGTCGGATTTGTGGACCGTCCGCGCGGACGCGGCCCAACTGGAACAGGTCCTGGTCAATCTCGCCCTCAACGCGCGCGACGCGATGCCGCAGGGCGGCCGGCTGACGATCGAGACGCTCAATCGCGACGTCACCGCGCCCGAGGCGCAGGCCCTGGAGATCACGGCGGGGCCGTACGTCGAGTTGCGCGTCCGCGACACCGGCATCGGCATTCCCGCCGACGTCCACGGCCGCATCTTCGAACCGTTCTTCACGACCAAGCCCAAGGGCGCCGCTACCGGCCTTGGCCTGTCGATGGTCTACGGCTTCGTCAAACAGAGCGGCGGCGCCGTCAGCGTCGACAGCGCTCCAGGACGTGGCTCGACCTTCGCACTGCTGCTGCCGCGCACGATTGGGGCGGCCGACCGCACGCCCACGCCGAAACAACTGGCGCCGCAACCAGGTCGCGGCAGCAGAACGATCCTGATCGCCGAGGATGAACGCGCCCTGCGGCGACTCTCGGCAACCGTGCTCGGTCAAGCCGGTTATCGCTCGCTGGAAGCCAGCGACGGCCAGCAGGCGCTCGACATGTTCACGGTGCACTCGCGCCAGATCGTGATGGTCGTGACCGACGTCGTGATGCCGCGCATGGGCGGCATCGAACTGGCCGCGCGCCTGCGCAAGACGCATCCGGACCTGCCGATTCTGTTCGTGACGGGGTACGTGGAGCAGGGTGAAGCGCTCCACGAATCAACCGCCGGCGCACCGGTGCTCCTCAAGCCGTTCTCTCCAGAGGCGCTGCTGCGCGCTGTCGCTGCCGCGCCGGAAGGCTCCGGGCAATAACCCGGCCCGCGCATCCGCCGCTGACGGATTCGTAAGCGGGAGCCGTGGTACACTCGCCGTTCTGTGTCGTCGCGTATCGTGTTAATCGGACCGGCCGATTCGCTGCCAGGCCTGCAGGAACGGCTTGCCCCTGCTGCCGACATCCACACCTTTACAGACGGCGACGCGCTCGAAGCGCTCGACCACATCATGCGCACCAAACCGGTGCTGGTGGCGATGCAGGACGAGTTCTCCGCGACCTCGCGCGGCACCGCGCTGATCAATCGCATCAAGGACGATCCGACGCTGACCAACTGCGAAGTGCGGATCATGGCGCGAGATGCGTCGCAAAATCGCGTCGCGGTCAAGCGCGGCGGAGCCGGCGGCGGCAGCGCCGTGGCGGTTGAGGAACAGCCCAAGCCCGCACTCGACCAGAAGGGCACACGCCGCGCGCCGCGCGTCCGGATCAAGGACGGGGTCGAAGTCGCGGTCGACGGCAATCCTGCCGCGCTGGTCGACCTGTCCAAGGTCGGCGCGCAGGTCGTCTCACCCACCATCCTCAAGCCGAATCAGCGCGTCCGCGTGGTCTTGGGCGATGCGAAGAACCCGGTGAAGTGCGCCGGCGCCATCGCCTGGGCGGCGTTCGAGATGCCGAAGGGCATGCCGACGCGCTACCGCGCCGGCATCGACTGGGGCCTCACGCCTGAAGCGTCGAACGTGGAATCGTTCGCGGAGAAGAATAAGAAGGAATAGCCAGAAACCAAATTCCTGGCTACTGGCTACTGGCTACTTCAACCAGCTCGCGACAACACTGCCATCGCGAATGATGGTTTCGTTGCGATCCGATCCGGTCGAAATCAATCCCACCGGGACGCCACTCACCTCTTCAAGACGCTTGATATAGCGCTGCGCCTCGACGGGCAACTGGTCGTAGGACTTCGCGCCCTTGGTGGGCGATGTCCAGCCCGGCCACGACTCGTAGATCGGCGTGATGGGACCGCAGGTATTGAGATCGGATGGGAACTCGCTCACCGTGCGATCGCCAATCTTGTAGCCGGTGCAGATCTCGATCTTCTCAAAACCATCCAGCACGTCGATCTTGGTCAGCGCAATGCTGTCGATGCCGTTGACGCGCACCGCGTAGCGGACGGCCACCGCGTCGTACCAGCCGCAGCGGCGCGGACGACCCGTTGAGGCGCCGAACTCCATGCCAGTCTCACGCAGGCGGTCGCCGATGCCACCGAACAGTTCGGTCGGGAACGGGCCTTCGCCAACGCGCGTCAGATAGGCCTTGGCCACACCAAGCACGCCGTTAATCGCGCGCGGTGGAATTCCCAGGCCCGTGCACGCACCGCCGATCGTGGCGTTCGACGAGGTGACATAGGGATAGCTGCCGTGATCGATGTCGAGCATCGCGCCTTGCGCGCCTTCGATCAGGCCGCGCTGCCCCTTGCGCATCGCCTGATCGAGCGCCAGCGACACATCGCCGGTCCAGCGCCGCATCCGCGCGCCGTGGGCCAGCAGGTCGTCGTAGACCTGTTTCCAATTCAGCGTCGAGTCCTTGATGATCTGGTTGCGCGCATCGACATTGGCGCGCACTTCATCGGCGAGCGCCTTGGTGTCGACCAGATCGCAGACCCGGATGCCGCGGCGGCCGATCTTGTCTTCGTACGCAGGTCCGATGCCGCGCGACGTCGTGCCGATCTTGCGCTCACCACGGCGGGCTTCGCTCAGCACGTCGAGTTCGCGGTGATACGGCAGGATCAAGTGGGCCTTGTCGCTGATCAGCAGGCGATCACCGACGTCGATACCCAAGCCGGCCAGCTCTTCGATCTCCTTGAACAGCGCCTGCGGGTCGACGACGACACCGTTACCAATAATGCACAGCACGCCATCGTGCAGGATGCCCGAAGGAATCAGGTGCAGCACGAACTTCTTGCCGTTGACGTACACGGTGTGGCCGGCGTTGTGGCCGCCCTGATAGCGGGCCACCCACGAAAACTTCGGCGTCATCAGGTCGCCGATCTTGCCCTTACCTTCGTCGCCGAACTGGGCGCCGAGCCCGACGCTGTTCATAGCTCTTCTACTGTAACCTAGGGAACTGCCACTTCCTATGATTCTGCTCAACGGCTCCGATCTGTCCCTGACTGACCTTCTGGCTATCGCCGACGATTTCGCAGAAGTCGGGCTTGCACCCGACGCGCGCGCGCGTGTCGCGGCGTCGCGGGCGGTGATCGATGCCAAGGCCGGCGGCAACGCGGCGGTCTACGGTATCAACACCGGCTTCGGTAACTTTGCAGAAACGCGCATCGACAACGCCGACCTCGCCAGGTTGCAGCTCAACTTGCTGCGCAGTCACGCCGCCGGCGTGGATACGCCGTTGCCGGTGCGCGCCGTCCGCGCCGCCATGGCGCTGCGCGCCAACGTGCTGGCCAAGGGGTTTTCCGGAATTCGCGTCGAAACGCTCGAGGCGCTGCTCGCGTTACTCAACCGTCGTGTGCATCCGCGCGTCCCGAGCCGCGGTTCGGTCGGCGCCAGCGGCGACCTGGCTCCGCTCGCGCATCTGACGCTGGTCCTCGTGGGCGAGGGTGAGGTCCTCGCCGAGGGCGCCGGCGACAGGGATGAGGAAGCTACTCGCCGTTCCGGAGCCGACGCATTGCGGCGCGCCGGGCTGCAGCCGATCACGCTTGGGCCCAAAGAGGGGCTCGCGCTGATCAACGGCACCCAGGTCTCGACCGCCGTGCTCGCGCTGGCCCTGTGCGGTGCCGAACGGCTCAGCCGAGCCGCCGACATCACGGCGGCCATGACGATCGACGCGCTGATGGGGTCACTCCATCCGTTCGAGGCGCGGATTCACGAGCCACGGCCCTTCGCGGGACAGTCGGCAGCAGCAGCGAACCTGCTGAGCCTCCTTGAGGGCAGCGCGATCAACGCCTCGCACGTCAATTGCGGCAAGGTGCAGGACGCGTATTCGATGCGCTGCGCACCGCAAGTGCACGGCGCCGCCCGCGAGGCACTCACGTGGATTCGCCATATCGTGCAAATTGAGATGAACGCCGCCACGGACAACCCGATGGTGTTTGCGGGTGCCGAAGGCGACCCGGCGAACGGAGAGATTGTGTCCGGCGGTAACTTTCACGGCGCGCCGCTGGCGCTCGCCGCCGATCTCCTGGTGCTGGCGGTGGCGCAGCTGGCCACGATCAGCGAACGCCGGTCCGAGCGGCTGGTCAATCCGGCACTGAGCGGACTGCCTGCATTCCTGACGCAGCACGGCGGGCTGCAGTCCGGCTTGATGATCGCGCAGGTCACCGCGGCGGCGCTGACGTCCGAGATCAAGACACTGTCCCATCCCGCATCAGTCGATACGATTCCGACATCGGCGAACAAGGAAGATCACGTCAGCATGAGCATGCACGCCGGGCTGAAGGCGGAACGTGCCTTGCAGATGGCCACGAATGTGTTGGCAGTGGAACTGTTGTGCGCGTGTCAGGCGATTGATTTACGACAGCCGTTGCAGAGCTCGGCACCGTTGATGCGCGCCCACAACGTCGTGCGCGACCACGTGCCGATGCTCGTCGAAGATCGCGCGCCGGCGCCGGATCTTGATGCGATCGCGCGCATGATTCGCGACGGCAAACTTGAGTACGCCGTCGGTGTAGTTGTCAACTGATTTCAAAAAAGCAATTTTTGCGAAATTCAGTTTGACAAGATGACCACCACTGCTTAGTTTCTATCTTTCGCATCCGCCGCCCTCGGATCAGTCGTACTGCACATGACCATGATTGCTCGTTCACTCCGCGCGCCGCGGGGGGGGGGGGGGGCGGGGGGGGGGGGGGGGCGCCGGGCGCCGGCGCGGGGGGGGGTGGGGGAA
>JAYQOO010000005.1:0-76271 GCA_038144855.1 Acidimicrobiia bacterium
GGACAATGCGAGCAATATCGGCACGCGCAGCCAGCGCGAGCAGCATCTCGATGACAAACACCTGCGCGCCGGACTCGCCGGCCATCAGCCACGCGGCGTCGATGCCAACGCTGATCGGCGAGCCAGGGGCAGACGGCGTCGCGGTCGGCGAAGTACGGGCCGCGCCGGCGGATGTCTCGGCGTCCGTGCACCATAAGTGCCCAAGGCCGCGATCGCTCGCCGTCCGGATCCACCCATTCACTGTGTTTGCACTCACGCGCTGCAGGTCGTCACCTGACGCAAGACCGATCAGGTCCGCGATGCGGCCGTTCAGGAACCACAGGCTCCCGACCGGAGCATCGGCGCGCCAGTGACGGCTGGTCACGCGGACTGACGTGGTCCGGGGAGTAATCGACAGCGACACGCTATCGGGCTGTTCCGTGAATGCCGCCTTCGCCAGGGCCAGCCAGCGTTCCTCGACGACACGATCGTGACGCGCCGCGGCCGGTGACGTGACGCACCACACCGAGGAGGGGTCGCCACTCCCGGCACGTCGAACCTCGACCTCGCCGTTACCGTGCGTCATCAGGTTTCAAGACGTCGTTGACTCGCCGACCAGGCATCGTCGACGAACGCCAGGGCTGCCCATCTCAACGCCCGCATGGACAATCGAGTTGTGAGCTCGCACCGGGCCGGCATGCGCCACCTCGCTGTGGTTCGGCAGGTATTTGTTGGCATAGCCGCCTTCCAGCTCCGTACAGCCATCCGGACAGCAGCGCCAACGACGCAAACGCCAGCAGCGGCCACGGGGTCCGGCGATCGGCGCCTGGCGCCATGAAGCATGCGGCCGCTGCCAGGACGCCGACGTAGAATGCCGTCGGGTCGAGAATCTGCTCCTGACCGAACACTGCCCGCCACGCGAGCACGGCAATGGCGGCCACGCTGAGCGCGTCGAAGGCGGTCGCCAGCACCTGGCGCGGTGTCTGGGGAGTGGTCACGCTGGCACCCCTCCGCTGACGTACGCACCAATCACATCCTCGGTTGGACCATCGACCACAATCCGCCCTTTCGACAGCAGGATCGTGCGATTGCAGAAACTCGGCAGCACGTCCAGGCTGTGGCTCGCAAACACCACCACGCTGGCGCGCAACATCAACTCGTTCATGCGCTGCCGCGCGCTCTCGATGAACGCTGCGTCGCCGGCGGCCATCACTTCGTCCAGCAACAAGATCTGCGGATCGACCGCCGTCGAGGTCGCAAACGCCAGCCGCACGAACATCCCGGTCGAGTAGTGGCGCACGGGGATATCAAGAAACTCGCCCAGGTTCGAAAACGCGGCAATGCTGTCGATCTTCGTCTCGATCTCTTTTGGCGACATGCCAAGCAGCAGCGCCCGAGTCCGGATGTTCTCCCAGCCCGTGGCTTCCATTTCAAAACCGGTCACGAACTCGAACAGCGGACAGACGTGCCCGTCGATGCTCACCCGGCCGCGCTGCGGCGGGTAGATGCCGGCAAGCACCTTCAACAATGTGCTCTTGCCGGCGCCGTTGTGCCCGATGATGCCGACGCGCTCGCCGGACTTGACGGTCAGGCTCAGATCCTGCAGCGCGCGGACCGTGCGCGCCTCGGCGCGTTGACGTCGGACACGCCGCCACAGCGCCGTCTGCAGCGTTGTATGACGCTCGGCCCCGACGTGAAACTCGAGGTCGACGTGTTCCAGCTCGATATGTGGCACGACGAAAATCTCAGGGTTACAGTGAGTAAACGATCCGGCGCTGGTTCGTGGCGATCACGATCGCCGCAACTACGGCGAGCACCACAATCACCAGGCTGGCGGCCGCATAGCTGTGCCAGTCCGCCGCCACGCCCGCCAGCAACGGCCGGCGCACCACTTCAAGCAGGTGATACATCGGGTTGACGTCGACCACCCACGACAGGTCGGTGCGCTCTTTCAGCAGCGACGCCGGGAAGATCACCGGCGTCACGTAGAAGAACACCTGCATCCCGACCGACGCCATGTGCGCCACATCGCGGTACCTGGCGTTGAGGTGCGCGAAGATCGCAATCAGCAGCAGCGACGCCGCCATCACCAGCGCCAGGCCGGGCAGCGCCAGCAAGGTGCCGGCGCCAAACGGCACCGCATACACCAGCGCCACCGCCACATACGCCAGCATCGCAATCAGCGTCGTCATGCTGATGCTGACGAAGTAGCGAAACACGTAAACGTAGATCGGCAGGCTGATTTGCTTGATGTAGCCCTCCGAATTGACGAAGGCATTGCCGCCGTCGACGATCGAGCTGGTCAGGTAGGTCCAGAGGATCATGCCGATCGTCAGGTAGGGAATGAACTGGCGCGTGTCCTGCCCGAGCAGGTTGGCGTAGATGAACCCGATCGACGACACCAGCACCGCCAGGTTCACGAAGATCCAGCCGACCCCGACGGCCGAGCGGCGAAACTTCAGTCGCACGTCCTGCAAGCCCAGGCGAATCCAAATGTGCCACAAGGTCACCGACCGGACGACGTCGCGGATGGTGCGCTCGGTTTCGGTCATGACTTGGGTCCCATCAGCTTCGCGCTCACACGCCCCGCCAGAATGGACGCGCGCGCAACGATGGCTCGGAGCGGACGCGCGCTGGCCGCCGGCGCGCGATGAGCGGCCAGCATGCGACTGACGACGGCTTGATTCACCTGTCCTCCAAAGCGCGACGCGCAATGCTCTCCAAGGCGCTTCACGATTGGTGCCCGCTGGCTCACCAGGCTGACGTGTGCCAGGGCGGCGCGCCACGACTCGGGCGTGTCGTCGCAGAGCATGGCGACGCCGGTATCGCGCAGATCGTTGTACGGCGCGCGATCGGACACCAGCGGCACGGCACCCAGCGCGTGCGCACTGAGCAACGCATGCGGAATCTTGTACGCGCCATTCTGCAGGTCGCCCGGTGACGGATGCACCAGGACGTCAACGCCGCTCGCCGCCAGGCGGCGCAGCCCGCTTGCATACGACGGGTCGTAGGGTTGCTCGATCACCGTCAGCCCCGCCGACGGGGCAATGCGGTCGTGCATGCCGACGGCAATGAGCCGAATCGGCCGCTCGGACGCCAGCGAGCGAACCGCCGGCATGATGCTGGTTGAGAACATGTCGTGGAGGTGACGTCCGCCGAAGAACGCAATCGACAATTCGTCCGGATGGGCCGGCGCCGGTTTTGAAAGCCGCTCCTGCCATTCGATCGGCGGGAACAGATCGAGCGACGGGTGCAGCCGCTCTTTTGTGAAGTAGTCCACGAGTGCTTCCGACGACAGCAACACTCCCCCAAACGCCTGGAGGCGGCGACCAACGTTGGCGACGGAATACTGCTGCACAAACGGCGTCCAGGGTCCGGCCTGTTCGCGGAGCATCATGAAATTGTCGTCGAGAAAGTAATACAGCGGAATTCTCAGCAATCGCGCGGCGTGCAGCACGCCGCTGAACTCGAACAGGCCTCGCACCAGGACAATCGCGCTGGCGCCGCCGATCTTGTCCGCAAGGTCGCCGGCCCCGTACTTGACGACCTCAACGTGTGCCGGCATCAGCCGCGCGAGGTGGCCCAGGAACAATGTGGTCGAGGCGTCGTTCGGTTCGACCGACACCGCAACCACCGACGAAGACGACGTGGCCGTCACGACGCCCGCACACCCGCCGTCACGCCCGCTCCCGGATGGACGACGCGACGCGGCGCTCGAGTTCGCGGCGGCGCCGTCGCCACTGCATGACCTGCACCACGTTGGCGGCGTGTCCCCAGGCGCGGCGAATCGCGGTGCCAGGCCCTTGCGAACGAAGCACCGGCAGCGCCTTTGCGGACAGTCTCGACACGTGCCTGATCAGCGCGCCTGCCGGCGTGCCTTGCGCCGCCGGGGCCGAATCCGAGGCGGCGACGCGGCGTGCACCGGTGTTGACCCGGTCAATCTGCCGCATCCAGGTCTCATCCGAGACCTGCTCGTTGAAATGCGTCCGCGCGTGTGCCCGGGCACGCCGGCCAATGCCGGAACGAAGTTCGTGATCAGTGACCAGACGCGAGACGGCGCCAATCCAGGAGGCTTCATCGTTGGCGACCAGCAGTCCGGTCTCACCGTCGACGACCGAACGGTTGTAGACCGGCATGTCGGAATACACGCCGGCGATGCCGCACGCCGCGTACTCGCGGAACTTGTTGTTGCTCTTCCCACGATGAAAGGCATCGTCTGGCAGCGGCGCCATGCCGATGTCGAACCCTGCGGCCGCAAACTGCTGGAAGAAGTCGTCGTAGTCTCGAATCAGCGCGCGCCCGCGGACACGTGGATGATCGGCGAGCCCTTCGTGGCGCGGTCCCCAGACGGTTAGTTCGATGTTGGTGAAGCGATCCAGTACCTGACGCAACGGGCGCACCAGCATCTGCCCCACTGAGTCGGCGAGGCGGCTGGTGGCATATACCAGCCGCAGCGTACCGGCTTCGCGTGCCGGTTCGACCGTCGGCATCAAGCTCCAGTCCATTGGTCCGGCGACCAGCTCGACACGATCGTTGTACGCCGACAACGTCTCTTGCAGATTCGGAGAGTAGACCCGCACGACGGCTGCCTCGCGCAGGCATCGCTCCAGCAGCGCTCGGCGCGTCGGCTCCCGCAGGTAGTCCAGGCCCGGAATCTCGCTCGGCACATCGAGCAAATCGTCGTCTATCTCGTAAATCACGGGCCGGCCAGCGTCGCGTGCGGCATCAAGGATCCAGGCGGAGGACGGATCAATGGTGTGGCACAGCACCACGACGTCCGCCCAGGTGACCGATCGCGCCGTGACCAGGTACTGCACGGTCAATTCCAGCTCAATCTGCCCCGTTGCCTGCATCCGCAACAGCGGCTTCGCCACACCAATGATGGTGGACGGGAAGATGCCCGGAAGTATCGCGAGGACCCGCGGCCGGCGCTCAGGCAATCGCCACCGCTTTCGTGCTGCCCTGCAATCGCTCAGCAACGCGAACAAGTCCGAGCGCTGCGAACGGATAGATCAGGAACATGACGTGCGCCAGGTAGCGGCCATCCCAGTCCGCGTGCGTGAGCGCCACCACCAGAGTCTGCGTCGCCAGGACCGTGGCGCACCAAACCGTCAGGGGTTCGCGAATCGCGGCGGCGACGCCAATCGCGGCACAGGCATACACGGGTAACAGCCACAGCGCGACCACCAGATTGTGAGCGGTCGAAAAGAACGGCCGCACGTGAGCGAAGTGCACGACCACGCGTGTCGCCATCAGCTTGATGGTGCTGAACGGATGGCTGATCGCGTAGTCGATGGCGTTGACGGCGGAACTGGCGTCCGGACGAGGAGCGGGGCCTGGCGGCATCGTCACGCGCCAGCCGTCGAAATCCCAAATCGTCTGGCCCTGCCGGAGCATTTCAGACGGCCCCACGGCCTGCACGTTGCCACCGAGCCGCGGCGCGACCAGCGACACCATTGCCGCACAAGCCGCGACCAGTACGGCGACGGTGGCGCTACGTTGCGCGACGGATAGCGGCAGGCGCACCAGCCAGTAGGCCACCGCCGCCGGCACCAGGAACCATCCTTCGGGGCGAATCAGCGACGCGGCGATCATCGCGACGGTCGCGACAGCGTAGTGGCCGGCGCGACGGGAGACCGCAGCGCGGTAGGCCAGCCATGTCACAACCGCCAGCGCCGACGTGAACAGTGAATCGCTCAGGACGTAGGCGTGCCAGCGGTTGGTCTCGACATCAACAGCCAGCAACAGCAGCGCGGCTACTCCCGCGCGGGCGCCACCAATCGTCGACGCCACGAAGAACATCATGGCGGCCGCCACAGTCGCGGCCAGCACTTGTCCAGCGACAACGCCTTGTAGTCCGAGGCCTAGTCGATCGAACACGCTTACGAAGCTGATGTACCCGGCATAGGAAGGCTGGCGGGCCGTCAATGACTGGCCGGCGTTCAACAGTGCCGCGCCGTCGACGTAGATGCCGCTGTCTTCACCAATGCGGACGCCATATGCCATGGCGAGCGCGGCGTTGATCAGCACGAACACGCCAAGCGCGATCGCCGCGCCCTTCCCGAACTCCGGTCGTGCGATCAACCCACCTCCGCCGACAGCACAGCGCCATCGGACCGGTATCGCGACCCGCAGGCCGCACACGTAGCCGACGCTGGCGGCGTGGCGCCGGACGCCAGCTTCGCGCCGCAGGCGCACATCCAACCGGAAATGCGTCCGGGATTTCCAACCACCAGCGCGTAGTCAGGAACGTCCTTCGTCACCACCGCGCCGGCGCCGATAAACGCGTAGGCGCCGATGTTGTGGCCACACACGACCGTGCAGTTGGCGCCGAGGCTGGCGCCCCGCTTGACCACCGTCTGCCGGTACTCGTCCTTGCGGGACACATGGCTGCGCGGATTCACCACGTTGGTGAACACCATCGACGGCCCGCAGAACACGTCGTCTTCGAGCATCACGCCGGTGTAGACCGACACGTTGTTCTGGATCTTGACGTTGTCGCCAATCACCACGCCGGGTGACACCACCACGTTCTGGCCGATGTTGCAGCGTTGGCCAAGTCTGGCGCCCGTCATCACGTGGGAGAAGTGCCAGATCTTGGTGCCGGCGCCGATCTCGCAACCATCGTCGACATACGACGATTCATGCACGAAGAAGTCAGCCATTGGTATCGCCTACTGGTTGAGCAGCGCGCGAAGGTAGCGCCCGTACTCGTTGTGAGGACCGAACGGCTCGGCAAGCCGCAGCAATTGGGCGCTGTCGATCCAGCCCTGGTGGAAGGCGATCTCTTCCGGGCAGGCAATCTTCAGCCCCTGACGGCTCTCGATTGTCTGGATGAACTGGCTCGCTTCGAGCAAAGACGCGTGCGTGCCGGTATCGAGCCAGGCGTAGCCGCGGCCCATCACCTCGACCGACAAGGCGCCCGCCTCGAGATAGTGGCGGTTGAGATCGGTGATCTCGAGCTCGCCGCGCGCCGACGGCTTCTGGCGCGAGGCAATGTCAGATGCCCGCTCGTCGTAGAAATACAGTCCCGTGACCGCGTAGTGCGACTTCGGCTTTGCCGGCTTTTCTTCAATCGACGTGGCGCGGCCATCGCCATCGAACGCCACCACGCCGTAACGTTCTGGATCCTGCACGTGATACGCGAACACGGTCGCACCGGTCGTGCGTGCACCGGCCGACGCGAGTAGCTGCGGCAGGTCGTGGCCATAGAACAGGTTGTCGCCGAGGATCAGCACGGACGGCTGCCCGTCCAGGAACGGCTGGCCGATCAGCAGCGCCTGCGCGAGCCCGCCGGGATGCGGCTGTTCGGCGTACGACAGCTCCAGGCCCCACTCATGTCCGTCGCCAAGAAGCTGCCTGAAGACCGGCAGGTCACGTGGCGTCGAAATGATCAGGATCTCGCGCACCCCCGCCAGCATCAACGTCGCCAGCGGGTAATAGACCATTGGCTTGTCGTAGATGGGCAGGAGCTGCTTCGACAGGGCGCGCGTTGCCGGATACAACCGCGTGCCCGAACCTCCGGCGAGAATAATGCCCTTGCGCGCGCTCATCGTGGCACCTGCGGGTGTGCGTCGGCCGTGACGGCTTTCACCTGGGCTGAGCGAATCTGTGCGGTCAATTCCACCGACGGACGCGCGTCGGCAATCCCGAAGCCACGGCCGGCCATCACCTCTTCGTAGACACGCGTGTGGAGATCGGTGAAGCCGTCGCTGAACTCTACGTCTTTACCGTCAACGGTGATCGAACGGTACGTGGTCTTGACGCCGGCCTGGGGCGCGAACGGCAGGTCGGCGGACACCGTCGACAGAAACCACTGCACGTCGGCCCGTTCGAGCGTCAGCAGCCCTGCCGCCCGCTCCGGGTCGCGCAAATGCACGACCGAGTTGGTGACCGGCCCGAACAACCACGACAGCAGATCGAAAAAGTGAATGCCGATGTTCGTGACCACGCCGCCCGAACGCTCCTCGTTGCCCTTCCAGGACACGTGGTACCATCCGCCGCGCGCGGTGATATAGGTCAGCCTCACTTGGTGCCGAGTGGTGCTCTTCGCCAGGCGATCGCGCAGCGCAATGAGTTGCGGGTGGACGCGCAACTGCAGGATCGTCCAGACGCGTCGTCCAGTCTCGCCTTCCAGCTCGTCGAGGGCGTCGAGATTCCAGGGATTGATCACCAGCGGCTTCTCGCAGATCGCGTCGGCGCCGACCCTCAGCGCGAGGCGGATGTGCGCATCGTGCAGGTAGTTCGGCGAGCAGATGGTGAGGTAGTCGACGCGCGCCCCCTCCGGCCCGCGCCGCAACTTTTCGAGGTGCCGATCGAAGCGCTCGAATTCAGTAAAGAAGCGGCAATCAAAGGTGTAGCGGTCGAGGACACCGACAGCGTCGTGCGGGTCCGTGGCCGCAACCAGTTGGTTGCCGGTCTCCTGGATCGCTTTCAAATGGCGTGGCGCGATGTATCCGGCCACGCCGGTGATGGCAAAGTTCTTGTTGCTCATATCCTTTGTGTTGCTGCCTCGCGGAGGATTCGCTCGACTTGCGGCGCGGTGACTTTCAGCGAGTAACGCTCTTCAATGGTCTTGCGGCCGGCGTCGGCAAAGCGGGCCCGCAGCTCCGGGTCGCCCAGCAGGCGATCGAGCTTGGTCGCCCATTCGTCCGGCGTCGACGCCAGGAACCCGTTCTCGCCGTCCTTGATGATCTCGCGGTTGACGCCGACCGCCGACGCGAGCACCGGCACACCGCACGCCATGAACTGAATCGCCTTGAACCCGCACTTGCCGCGCGACCAGTCGTCATCCGTAAGCGGATAGATCCCGAGATCGCAACTGTTGAACAGTTCCACTTCGTGCGCCAGCGACCAGGGCGTTTCCTGGACCGTGACGCCTTCGAAACGCACTTTCTTGCCGGCACCGCTGATCTTCAGCGTGAAGGGGTGACGGGCGGCGGCATCGCGAAGCAGCGGCGCCATGGCTTCCACGTAATGACTGGTCGTGGGGCTGCCAATCCATCCCACCACCGGCCCGGTTGCCGCCATGCGGTCGCGATCGGCACGCGGCACAAACCGCGTCGTGTCGACGACAGTGGGAATGACGGTGACGTTGTCATTGTGGCGGCGGGCATAGCCGGCGAGGAACTCGTTGCCCACCACGACATGCGTGCTCTTACGGATGACTTCCGCCACGCGCCCTGGATTCTTCAGGAACGCAATGGCCCGGTTGGCTTCGCTGACGTTGCTCATGAAAATGGCGTCGTCGAAGTCCAGCACGATCGGCGTGCCGCTCCGGGCGATCACGCGCTCGATGAACGGTGGTCCGAGCGGAATCGCCTCGCGGTACAGCAAGACGAGGTCGTAGTGGTTGAGCTCCTGGAGCTCCAGCAGCCGCCGGAAGGCCAGCGGCAGGAAGGCCAGGGCCTTGCGCAAGTAGTTCCGCGGCTTGTAGACAATGCGGAAGTACTCGGGCGTGTAGAACGAACTGATGGTGACGTCGATACCGGCCTCTCGCAGGTACGGAATGTACTGCGCGACACGGAAGCGACAACCCGCACCCTCTTCCGGGAAGGGTGAGAGCGCCAGGACTCTGAGACGGGATGAACCGATCATTTCAGGGACCGAATGAACAACAACAGCCCGACGGACGCGGCCGCCGCTTGCGGCAGCAGCCACATCCAGCCAGCGGGCGACTGGTAGAACATGGTCAGCGCGGTGGCCGTAGTGGCAGACGACCACAACAACAGCGCGACATTCTTGCGCCGATCGCTTTCAGACAACTCGCGCCACTGCGCCAGCCATTCGCCGACGGACGACACCGAGCGTGCCTGTGTGCCCGCCCGCCACAGCGTCTCGACCGCGCGATCGGCAGGGCCCAGCAGCGCGCTCGATCGGAGCGCCTGCGCGACTCGCGCGTCGTCTTTTGCCGTTTCTGTCATTTGGATGGCGCCGAGGCGTCCAGGGCCACGACCGTGCCCTGCAGTTCATACGCCGCATTCCGCCACGAGAACGTGCCCCCCGGCCGCAGTGGCGTGTTGGCGTGCAGCCAGCCGTTCGCGCCGCTCTGGGCCTGCACGGTCAGTCGCGCCTCACGGGTCGCGCCACCAGCAGGACCAACACTGTCGACGACCGCTGAAGCCGACAGTTCGTTGCGCACATCTCCATAGCTCGAATCGCCAGGTTTCATCAGCGCCAGCACGCGCGGGTCACCGCCAAACCGCACGGTCACGCGAACCGGCTGCAATGGCGCCACGCTGCGCACTTCATCGATCTGGAACGCGGCTTTTCCGAAGGGCAGTTCGAAGAACAACAGGCTCGCGGGCTGCAGCGACACCTCACCGCCCACGCATTCGGGCTGTCCCTGGTTCGACCGCACGTAGCAGGACAGTCGAAGCACAGCCGGCACCATTCGGGCCTCGGCTTCCGGGATCTCGACCATGTTCGGACGAACGAAGACCCGCTGGCGTTGCGCGACCGCTTCGCCTGCACGCTCGATCACGCCCAGGTCTTTGATGACCAGGCCGGCCTTGATCTCCGCCGCCTGCGCGGCCGTGAGGTTGCCGAAGGTTCCGACCACGATCAGCTTGGCATCCGGCAGGGCGGACGGCGCAATGGTGAGTCCGCGCGGAATGCGAAACCGCTCCTGTGCGTTGTCATAGAGCACGACGTCGTACACGCCCGGCGGCGTGTCGAACAGATCGACCTCGGCTTCCGTCGTGTCCGTAAACTTGAACGTGCGCCCCTGGTTCGGTCCGATCGACACGCGCAGGTATGGCAGCAGGTTCGTCCCGCGAACCTTGAACTTCATGTCGCTGCCATACACGATCGTCGACGGCTCGACGGACGTCAGCGTCGGACGCGGCGTCCGGAGCAGCAGGTAGCCGCCGTAGGCCAGTGGAATCATCCACAGCACCAGCACCAGCACGATGGCATCGAACAGGTTCAGGCGGCCGAACAGCCGGCCGCGCTCGTCAACTATGGGCATCTGCGTACGCCTTCCTTGGTACCCGAATTGGCGACGAATGGAGCGCGGCCCTGGCCACCTCGTACAACCCGAGGCCGGCGAGCCACACCAGATACGGCATCACTAGGCCGCGGTGCCGGATCAACGTGCCGATGTTGCCGCTGGTCATCGCCACCACCGTGATCGCGCCCATGGCGTGCGCGGACAGCAGCATGGTGAACATCACGTCGCGGCGGACGCCAGCCACCAGGCCGAACGGCGCCAGCGCCAGCAGCACGTACCAGAACATCTGTTCCGGTAAATACGCGAGCAGCGCGCGTGACTCGATGCGCCACGGCACCGGCTCGGTTACATACGCCACGTAGGAATCCACGACGTAGCGGATCGCGTGAGGAGCCGGCATGGTGTACAGGCGAAGTCCGTCGACGTAGTACAGGTCGTCGAGGATGTGGTACGAGTAACCGTTCGAGCCCACGTGGCCGGAGTGATAGATCGCCCAGCTCCGTGCGGCGTTCAGCGCGCGCTCCTGAACCGGCGGCAGCATCATGGCGCCCGCGATCGCGATTGGGAGCAGCACCGCGGTGGCCAGCGTCGCTTTCGGCCGGGCCAGCACGTATCCAAAGAACAGGCCGCCGACCACTCCGGTGAGCGCCACCATGCTCCCGCCGCGGCGCAGGCTTTCCAGCGCCACCGCGCCGGCTATCACGCCGAGCAGCCACAGGATCCGGGTTCGCCAGCTGCCGGCCCGTGCCACGCCAACCGCGCACAGCAACTCCAGGGCCGCGGCCAGCGTGTACGACGGCTCTTTGAGCGCCGAAATGGACCACATGAAGAGACTGGGCGTGAACAGCAGCACGATCAAACCGGAGAGCGCCGCAATCCCTCCGAATACCGGACGCACCAGCCTGAACAACAACAGAACCGCCGCCAGGTAACAGGTGCTGTTGACGACGTGTACGCCGTACGGCGCGTTGCCGAAGATCGCCTGGAGCACCGCCAGCGCATACAAGTAGCTCGAGATGCCCACGTCCTCGAACGCATAGATCACGTCAGCCGGTGACATCGCCACGCCGAGGCCGTAGTTCCGGATCCACAGCGAACGATTCTTGAAGAACAGCTCGTCACCGAAAAAGGTCTCGAATGGCGCGGTGCCGTCCGCCGACAGGAACAATCCACCGATCAACAGCAGACGTCCAACGACCGCCAACGCCACGATCGTGAAGAACCACTGACGCTCTCGGCCGGTGAGGCCCGCGCCGGCCCAGCGCGCCAGCACGATGAGCAGCGGCACGCAGATCGCGGTCAGCGGCGATACGGCGTAGGCGGCACCCACTGCGACTCCCGCCGCCACCATCTTCCAGGTCGTCACGCCGTCAACTCCTGGAACAAGCGGTCGTAGCGCGCGGCCACCGCCGGCAGCGCGTAGTGCGCCACGCTGTCTGTCGCGTGCGCGACCAGGCGCTCGCGGCCTGGGCGGTCAGACACGAGCCTGGCCAGCGCCTGCGCAATTGCACGCGGCTCATGCTCCACCAACACGCCGTTGCGCTCGCTCTCAACAATCTCCACGGTGCCTGGCGAGGCGGTCGCGACGACCGGCGTGCCGCAAGCCATGGCCTCAATCAGCACGTTGCCGAACCCTTCGTACGCCGAGGTCAACGCGAACACGTCGGCCTTCGCGATGAATCGCCACGGGTTCGACTGAAAGCCCAGGAAGCGCACGCGCGAGGCAACGCCGCGTTGGTCGGCGAGCGCGGCCAGCCGATCGAGCTCGGGACCTTCACCGAGAATCCACAGATACATCGGCGTCGTTGGCACCAGCTCCACGAGGGCGGCAATCAACAGCGGGTAGTTCTTGACGTTGGCCAGCCGGCCGGCGGCGGCAACGACCGGGCGATCGCCGCTCAGTTCGGACGGAATCGGCTCCGCGGACTGCCTGGCAATGGCATCCAGGTCGACGGGGTTGTGCAGCACGCGAATCTTGTCGCGCGGTACGCCGTAGTTGATGGTGAGATCGTCGGCGACGCCCTGCGACGTCGCGACGACCGCATCCGCGCGGCGGTAGAAGAAGCGTGTCAGCGCCGCGAACGCCCGGCGGCGCAGCGGCTGGCGCCATGAAAAATCGGGATCCTCCAGGAACCCTGTCGTGGGTGTGCCCTGGTTGAACACCACCTGCGCGCGGATACCCGCCGCCTTCACCGCGATGGCCGTGATGAAGTAGCTGAGAAACGGCATCACGATGTCGGGGTTGAAGTCACGGAGAAATGCCGCCAGTTCGCGCATGCGGCCCAGCCACGAGGTTTGCTGCGCCACGACCACGCGCACACCGTCCGCAACGCGATCACGATAGACGGCATTCTCGAGACTGAAGACGTAGAGCACGCGCTCGTGAGAGTCGCTCAGCGCGCTCAGCACCGTGACCGCCACGCGTTCGGCGCCACCGCTCGTCAACGTCGGGATCACGAAGCACACCTTCACGCTGACACCGGAATTGGTAACTGCAGTTCCTTGCCGGCCATCAACATCATGTCCGCGGCTTGGCGCTCGAGCGTGAACGTCCTGGCGGTCGCGTACCCGCCTTGAATCAGCCGGCGGCGTAGTTCAGCGTCTCTGACGACGCGCTTCACCGCGCGCGCTACTGAGTCTGCCGACGCATCGGGCATCAATAGCCCATTCGTCTCATGCGTGATCAGGCTCGTGATCCCGGACACGTCGGTCGTGACGATCGGGAGCCCATTGGCCATTGCCTCGAGCAACACGCGCGGAATGCCCTCACCCGGCTGAGTCGGGAGCACGAACACATCGTAGTCGCGGTACTGCGCCATCAACTGGTCGAGGGGCACGGCGCCGCGCAACCGCACGCGATCGCCAACACCCAGCGTCGCCGCCTCCGCTGCAATCGCATCACGCTCATCGTCTCCAATCAGCCCGATGGTGGGGCCGACCACGTCGAGCGTGATATCGATGCCGTCGCCGGACAGCTGCGCAACCGCGGCCGGCAGCGACCGCAGTCCCTTGCGGGGATCGATGCGGCTGACTGTCAGCGCGCGCCATGCGCCGGACTGACCGACATCGGTGCGGGTGCCAATATCTTCCTGGCTCAGCGTCGTGGTCTTGGTCTCGATCACGCGGCCGCCGTCGCGCTCGTGCTTGATCCGCAGGGCGGCGCCGTTGGCAAACGTCAACGACTGCGAGGTCATGTGTCGCAGCGCCCATTCTTCGAATGCGACGTAGGCGCCGAATAAGCCCTTCTTGAGGCCGCGATACGGCAGGTGCGGCAGCAGCGCTTCGTAGTCGCCCACCACCAGCAGGAACACCGGCTTGCCCGCCGCCTGCGCGGCGCGAAACGCGAAGATGCCCGCGGGGGTGGGGACACGCAGGTGGATCAGGTCGCACTGCGCGACCCAGTCCTTCAGGCGCCCATAGATCGTCGGCAACTTCGGATAGAACTGCCGCGGGCCTGGGAAGTACGGCAGCGGCGCCAACCGCACGTTGGTAGCGCGTACGCGCGAGCCGGACGCCTGAGGCCGGTCGAACACCGGCACCGACAGCACGATCTCGTCGAAGTGCGGCGCCAGCGAATCCACGTAGCGGGCAAACGACCCTTCGGACTCCCACAGAGTCCCGTCAGCCGCCTGCCAGAACGGCATGTGATACAGGATGCCGAGCGTCACGAGATCTGTTTGGCGGTCAGCAAGCGATCGTAAAGCGAGGTCACCGACGCGATGTAGCCGTCGACGCCGAAGCGCGGCCGCACGAACGCCCGCGCCTCCTGCGACAGCAGCACGCGAAGCGTGTCGTCCTGCAGCACACGGGTCATGGCCGTGGCCAGTTGCGGCACGTCGCCAGGCTCGACCAGCAGGCCGCTGACGTTGTCGTGCACGACCTCTGGAATGCCAGCCACCTTCGAGGCAATGACCGGCAAGCCAGCGCCCATGGCCAGCACCAGCGACAGCGGCAGGCCCTCCCACAGCGACGGCATCACGAACATGTCGATCGCGCCGAGGATGTTGCCAAGGTCGCGCCGTGCGCCGGCGAAATGCACGCGGCCCGATAGCCCCAATTGCTCGACGCGTGACTGCAATTCGCGACGCAACTCGCCGTCACCAACGGCGAGCAAATGGAGGTTCGCCAGTTCCGGGCGCGACACCATGGCGTCAAACAGCACGCGATGGGCCTTCTGCTCGGTCAACCGGGCAATGATGCCCGCCAGCGGCACATCCAACGGCACACCGAGCTCGGCGCGCATCTCGTCGCGGCTCATGGTGGTCTGCAACTGCGACCAGTCCACGGCGTTATAGATCACCACTACCTTGTCGGGATCGGCGCCGATCTGGTCGACGTAGAAATCGCGCACGGACTCGGCCGAGGCCACCACCGCGTCGGTGCGCTGCATCAGCCAACGCTCCGCCATGCGGTGCAGCGGCCGCTTGCGCTCGTAAATATTCACTTCTGTCCCGACCACGATCGGCACGCGCGCCAGCATTGACGCGAAGCGCCCGTAGAGGCTCGCCGTGAGCAGGAACGTGTGGACGATGGTCGGTTCGCAGTCGTGCAGGAACTGCTGCAGCCGCATCAGGTCGAATGGGCGCAAGAGCCCGGGCTGCAGGCCGAGCGAGCGGAACGGATATCCGGTCTTCTCCACCTCGTCGCCGATCGGCCCCGGCGTGCCGATGCATACGACGGCGCGCTCGTACTCCGCCGGGAGGTAGCGAATCAGGTTGAGGATCATTTCCTCGGCCCCACCAACGGCAAGAGTGTGGGCGAGATACACAACGCGTGCGCGAGTCTGGCTCATGAAACGGTCTACGCCGGTGCGGTCCGGTAGTGGGCAATCGTGTCTTCAAGGCCGGCGCCGAGCGTCCACTTCGGCGTCCAGCCCAGTTCTTGTGCCGCGCGGCCAACGTCGGCCACGAAGTCACCGGTCTCGATCTGCTTGGCCAGCGCCGGCCACTCGACGTGCTGGATGTGGCCGCGGCCGGCGATCCGGATGATGTCATTG
This sequence comes from Acidimicrobiia bacterium, assembly GCA_038144855.1. GTDB lineage: Bacteria > Acidobacteriota > Vicinamibacteria > Vicinamibacterales > UBA2999 > 12-FULL-67-14b. Next base: position 15,927 of record JAYQOO010000005.1, read on the forward strand.
GCGACGTCGATCATGCGCGCGCCGGTGCCACTGGCCACGTTGTAGGCGCGCCCGTCGGCCTGGTCGGCCAGGCCAATCACGATCAAGGCCTCAGCCACGTCGGAGACGTGCACGTAGTCGCGCAGTTGGGTGCCGTCGCCATAGATCGACATGGCCTGGTCCGACAACGCGAGGTGGATCAAGCGATTGATCACGCCGTAGGCGGTCCGGCCGGCCGGCTGCCCAACACCGTACGGATTGGTGATCCGCGCCACCGCGTAGCGCACACCGAACAGGTGGGCGTAGAGCTTCAGGTAGTCTTCGACCGTCCGCTTGTGGATTGCGTGAATGCACAGCGGATCGCCGAGTTGGTCTTCGCGAACCGGGATAGCGTTTGGTTTGCCGTACTGCAGTCGCGACCCGGCAAAGATCACCTTCGGCCTCGACGTGGCCGCGCGCACCGCCTCGAGCAGTACCAGGTTACCGCGCAGGTTCAGATCCAGGTCGGACCAGGGATCTTCCATGCTGCGAACAGCACCCGATTGGCCCGAGAGGTTGAACACGAGGTCTTGACCGTCGACCAGCGTGCGCATCATCTCGAGATCGCGGATGTCGCCCTCGACAATCTTTGCGCCACGACGCTCGACGTCCGCCGCGGTGGCGGCATGGCGAGCGCGGGACGGCGTCAGGATTGTCACCGCCGCCCCATCTCGAAGCAGGCGGTCGACCAGGTTGATGCCGATAAAGCCAAGGCCCCCGGCCACGCACACCTTCATGTTGGCCAGGCCGCTCATTGCTTCACCGCAACGCACCGGCCGTGCAAGTGCACGTCGGACTGAAAGCGTTCCAGCGATTCAATCGCGAAGCGTCCGTCCAGGACCGATGACAACCATCGTTCATCGGCATACATGCCGTCGCCAACCAGCCGGCGATGGAGACGCGAAGTCCATGATGCAGGGAGCACGTCATTGGCGGCAGTCGCCAGCCTGCGCTGAAGCGTGAGCGGCACAGAAGGCGACGCCGGGTGAACCGTGGTGAACGCAAAACGTCCCCCCGGCTTCAACCAGCCGTGCACGCGCTCGATGAACGGCCGGTCGAGGGGCACATGCTCGGCAAGGACGCCGATCGAATACACCAAGTCGAAGCTCGCCGGCGCGAACGCGTGTCGCAGCAGATCGCCCCGCACCAGCGTGATCGGCACCACGGCCATGCGCTCGGCATGCACCGGCCGGCGCGCCTCGTCGAGCATCGGCGCCGAGGCGTCGATGCCGGTCAGCGTCGCCACCTGCTTCAGGCCCCAGAAGTAACGTCCGGTTCCGCAGCCGAGATCGAGCACGTCGATGGGCCCCGTAAACCGTTCGCACACCGAGCCGAGCCAGTCGATCAGGTCTCGATTCGACGCCACCGACTGCAAGGCGTCATCGCGGTCGCGATACCTGCGCGCGTAGGTTTCGTCATAGAGCGCCGCTGCGCGCTCGGCCCACCGCCCCTCGTCGTGGTTCGCAGTCATCTCAACGGGCATCGAACAGTCGTTCGGCGGCGACGAACTCCACATCGGGCGTGCGTGCAGCGTGATCGAGAAAACGCAGCAGAACGCTTTTCAACTCGGCGTCGACTTCCCAATAGTGGGTGGCGAGACAGAAGTGGCCGCCCGCGCGTCTCGCTTCCTCGAATCCGCGCACCAGTTCGTCGAGCGTGGTGCCGGGAATCAGGCTGTGGCAGCCGAACTCGGCGTGCCGCCGGTACCGCAACACGTGCGGGTAGATCATGCGATCCGACTTCGCTCGTGCCGTCGACGAGCGATAGGTGCGAATCCGCCACCAGTTCGGCAGCGTTTGCGGTTCCCACGGCCGCATCGACGGCCGGAACGACAGGAACGACCCCAGCAGGTTCAGTCCTGACGCGCTGATGGCGCGCAGTCCACGCTTCGACAACGCATTGTGCGGCGGCACGAAGATGCGAATCTTGGTGCCGATCAACTCTTCGAGGTACGCCTGCCCGCGCACCAGTCGCGATTCGAGATCCGGTGCCGCCTGGAACTCGTGGCCGTCAGGGTAGTCCTCGTGCGTGAAGCCATGCTGCGCAATCGTCACGCGACCGGCTTCCGCCAACGCCTTGAGGCTGGCCACAATGGCGGGGTTCTCTTCCAGCGGGAACGCGCGGTCAGCGTGCCAGTAGCGCTCCGGGATCGCCTTGTCGACGAAGCCCATAGCCTGCGGCACCACGGCGAGACACACCGGCAGCCGGTCCCACACGTCGTGGTACACCTGCTCCAGTCGCTCAGGCTGCGTGAAATACGACGTGTCGTCGTCTCTGAGGGCGACCTTCATGACTATGCCTGCGCCTCGAAGCCCTGGCGAAGAGGGGCTGCGACGCGGATCGCGCCGTGGTATTCGGCTTCAAGCCGGGCGGCAACCACGTCCCACGAGAACGTCTGCATCGCCCACTCGCGGGCCGTCGCTCCGGTGGAGGCGCGCCGCGTCGGATTCATGAGCAAGTCGACAACCAGCTCGCCCAACTGCTCGACGCCGCCGTTCTGGAACACGAAACCGCTGTGCCCGGCCGACACCGTCTCGGGCAACCCGCCGGCATCCGACACCACCACGGGCACGCCGGAGGCCTGCGCCTCGAGCGACGTCAGCCCCAGGGCTTCGGGGAACGTCGACGGCACTACCGACACCGCAGCCGAACGATAGATCGCCGACAACTCGCGGTCGTCGTATGTCGGCCCGCGCAGCACGATGCGTGGATTGGCTTCGCATCGCTTTGACAGCGTGTCGTAGTAGCCGTTATCGCCCCGCTTCCAGTACGACGCCGGTCCGACAATCATCAGCTTCGCGGTCGGCACGCGCGGGCTGATTACCCGCTCAAAGGCGTCAAGGATTACGTGTACGCCCTTCCGCTCCTCCACGCGGCCCACATAGAGCACCACCACTGACTGTCCGTCAGTCGCGTCGGTCGGAGTGAACGTCTCCCCGTCAACGCCGTTGTAGACCGTGACGGCTTTGCCGGCGACTTGTGGATAGCGCTCGATGGTGTGCCGTCGAATGAAATCCGACACGCAGAGCACGCGTGCGGCGGCGTCCAGGCCTCGCGAGAACAGCGGCCGATCCCAGCCGCGATAGCCGAAGCCCCAGCCGTAGTCCATGCTGTGCAGTGAAATCACCGCGGGCGCATCGCTGCTGGTGATCCACAGTCCGTTCGGCCGGCTGTGATGATGGACGACGTCGGCGTTGATGCCCGGCAGCAACCGTCGAACCTGCGAGTAGTACCACGCGCCTCGGGCCAGTGCGGCCGGGAGACCTCGATCCAGCCACGACGGGATCCGCACGAAGTGATAGTGCACGCCGCCTTCCGTGAGCGAGGAGGCGCCATCACCGTGGTCGCGCGAGATGACGTGCAACTCGTGGCCGCGGCGTACCAGTCGTCCGGCCGCGTCGCGAATCCACCGCTCGATCGCACCGCCCTTGGTGGGCGGCACGGGCAGCAGTTCGGGCGCGACGTGACAGATCTTCATGCGGCCCCTCGACCGTGCTCGGGGCCGCCCTGAGCGTGTCGAAGGGCGGCGGCGCGGGAGCCGACGCGGCCCAACTCATCGAGCACGAGTTGAATGACGCGCTCGGCCGACTGGCCGTCCGTAAACTGGCACTGATCGAGCACCACTTGCCGGCGGCCCTCAGCGTCCAGCGAGCGATCCGCCAGGTAAGCGGCAACCATCGCGACCATTTCGTCAGGCGACTTCGCCACTCGCACGGCATGCCGGTTGGTGATGTTCACGTAGTGCGTGAACGAGTAGTAGCGCCGCGCTGACGTGACGTACGGCTCCTCGCCCGGGCCGTCAAACCATATATTGACCACCGGTGTATCGAACAGGCACGCCTCGACAGCAATCGTCGACGCGACGTTGACGACGGCGTCAGCGTGGCACAAGGTGTCGCCGAGGTGCCGCTGGTTCTCCGGCATCACGTCGATCGCCAGGCCGTCCGCAACCTTCACGGTGTCGCGAAACGGCTTTTCGATGATGACGTCCGGCGTATTCATGAACTCGCGATAGGCATCGACCTCGTCGCGAGGATGCAGGCGAACCAAGAGCTGCGCGCCGCGAAGCGCGCCGACCTGGATGGCGGGGATCAGCGCCCTCAATACGTGGTCGTGATGACGGTAGAGCTCACGCGGTGTCGTGGTTAGGGCTACTAGCTTCCGAGACGGATCGGCGCCGATCTTCTCGAAGAACTGCTGTCTCGACGTCCTCGACGCGGCACGGAAGTGCGGGTCGAACTGGGGAGCGCCCGCCACGCGAACGGCGTCGGCGCGATAGCCGTGAAATGCCATCGCCTGCGCTTTCATGATGTCGTTCCACACCACCAGCCGATCGACCCACCGAACCGGCATCAGCTTATTGGTGAAGTTGTCCCAACTGGGATCGATGGCCATGCTGAACACACCACGCCGCCTGGCGGTCCGCAGGAGCGGGACCTCTGAGAACACCAGTCCAGGACTGGCGGCCACCACGAGCCTGGGCTGGTGCTCGTCGAACAGGCGGTCCATCTCCGGATGTGCCACCAGCCGATCCGCCACGGCGTAGCGAGAGCCTGTCCGCAAGAACGGCTCAACCAGTATCTTGCCGAGAGCGGCTTTGACTCCGAGGCCGCGAATGGCACCCTTTGCGCGCGCCTCGGCAAGCCGGATGCGCACCGACTCCGTTTGCCCGCGATGCAGGTAGCTCGCTTGAACAATCGCGAGCAGCCGCGCTTCGAGTCCCTGCGGCACGTGCGCCGGTTGGTCGAGAATCTGCACCCGATTGCGCGAGAACTCGCGGATGAAGGATGCGTCGCGCGACATCGGAGACAGCAGCACGATCCGCAGATTGCGATCGGACTCGAGCAGCCGGTCGAGCAGGCCGCCGGACCGCAACATATTCCCAGCGCTGGTGCCGTGCGGAACCGACACGAAGACCGAATCCGCCACGCTAGACCACCCTTCCCGGGCGATGGTTGATATCAAATGGGATGGTCACCAGCCCTTCCTGCTCGTCGGCCAGGCTGTCGACGCCGCCGCCCTGGCCGGTCACCGCAAATCTCGGTCCGGCAATCACGGTGTCGTACGACGCCAGCTGGTGCGCGTCGGTGATCGACAGGCGCAGCACGTACTGACGCGGACGTAACGGCAGGCCGTTAAACCGAATGTCGATGGTGCCGGGACCGTCGACGGTCGTCGCCGAATCGCGGCCACTGGTGCTCGCCGTCGTCACCACCACACCGGTGTCCACGTCGACGATCGCCACCTGGAACACCGGGCGCTCCACAGCCTTCGCCGTCTTGTACGACGCGCGCACCACCATCGCATCGTCCTGGTTGAACAGCGCGGAGGGTTGTCCGGTGACGTCGAAGGTTTCAACCCTCTCGTAGCGCACTTCGCCGGTGCCACCGCGGTGGCTCTGCAACGACGTGCCCTGATTGGCGAGCGCCTGCAGATTGACCTCGTTCATGTAGCGCTCGGCAATGTCGCCGGCGTCTCCGTATGCGCGCACCTGGCCTTCTTCCATCCACAGGATCTGGCTGCACAGGCGGCGCACGTTCCACATGTCGTGCGAAATGAACAACACCGTCTTGCCGGAGGCGATCAGGCCGCGCAGCGCCTCGAGCGCGCGCCGGCGGAACGACGCGTCGCCCACCGACAGCACTTCGTCCACCAGGACGATGTCCGGATTGCTGTGAATGGCCACGCTGAATCCGAGGCGGGCATACAACCCCGACGAGTAGCGCTTCATCGGGGTGTCGATCAACCGCTCCACGTCCGCGAAATTTACGATCGAATCGAACTGGCGGTCGATTTCGCGACGTGACAGCCCGAACAATCCCGCGCCGAGGTAGACATTTTCGCGGCCGGTCAGCTCGGGATGGAACCCCGCGCCAAGCTCGATCAACGACACCACGTGGCCGGCGACGCGAACCTTGCCGCTGGTCGGCCAGGTCACGCGCGAAATCATTTTCAGCAGCGTGGTCTTGCCGGCGCCGTTGCGGCCGATGATGCCCAGGCCGGCGCCCTCCGGCACCTCGAACGAGACGTCGCGAAGAGCGTGGATGGTCGAACTGACGGTGCCGCGGCCTGCGGTATGAACCTCGTCGGCCTGACCGCGCATGCCGCGAATCGACCCCGCAACCAGGTCAACCAGCGTCCGGGAACGTCCGGTTCGGTACCGTTTGGTGACTTGCTCGAGTTGTATGGCGATTGACACAGTGAAACTGTTGACCTGTTAGATCACGTCTGCGAAGTACTTATCGGTCTTCTTGAACAGCAGGAAAGCGCCGAGGAACAGCGCCGCGATCAGCGACGTCGAAACGCCGACCACTTCCCACTCCGGCGCGCGGCCGAACACCAGCACTGCTCTCAACCCTTCGACCACGCCGGTCAGCGGATTGAGCAGGAACAGCGCGCGATACTCCGACGGTACCGCCGACAGCGGATACGCAACCGGCGTCAGATACAGCCACAACTGCAACGCAATCTGCACGACCGGGCTCACGTCGCGATAGAAAACGTTGAGCGCCGATGTCAACAGCGTCGTGCCGAGCGTGAACACCACCAGCAGCGCGATGAAGACCGGCACCAGCACGCTCCACCGTGTCATGGTGACGTTGTAGAAGATCAGCAGCAGTGCAAACAGACCGGACGATGCGGCCAGGTCGACCAGGCGCGAGCTGACTTGCGCAATCGGCACGATCTCCCTGGGGAAATAGGTCTTCGTCACGATGTTCCGGTAGGTGATCAGGCTCATCGTCCCCGAGTTGACCGAGTTCGAGAAGAAGAACCACGGCACCAGGGCGGCGAAGGCAAACAGCGGATACGGCGCGCCGCCGGACGGCATCTGGCCGAGTCGCGCGAACACCAGCGTGAACACCGCCATCATGGCCAGCGGCTGCGCAATCGCCCAGCCGGCACCGAACAGCGACTGCGAATAGCGACCCTTAACCTCGCGCCGCGTCAGGTTCATCAGCAGCTCGAAATACGCCGCCGGCGACATTCGCGGCGGTTTGTCGGTCAGCACCTTAGTCAAGGACGAATTCCCGCTTCCACGACTCGTCTTCTTCCAGCTTTGGCTGGTCGACCTTTTCGAGGATGTAGTTCTCGATCACGAGGATGTCCATGTCGCTGCGCATGAAGCAGCGGTAAGAATCCTCGGGACCGCACACCATCGGCTCGCCGCGCACGTTGAATGACGTGTTGATGATCACCGGGCAGCCGGTGATCCGATTGAAGGCCGCGATGATGTCGTAATACAGTGGACTGGTGTCGCGGCGCACCGTCTGGATGCGCGCCGAGTAGTCGACGTGCGTGATCGCCGGCACGGTCGAGCGCGGCACGTTGAGCTTGTCGATGCCCCACAGCTTGTCGGCACCCTCGGCCTCCGCAATGCGTCGCTCGTCCAGGACGTCGGCGACGAGCAGCATGTAGGGGCTGTCGCCGTCCAGCTCGAACCACTCCGCGACTTCTTCGCGCAGCACCGCCGGCGCAAACGGGCGGAACGATTCACGGAACTTGATCTTGAGGTTCATGACCGACTGCATCTTCGGCGAGCGGGCGTCACCGATGATCGAGCGGCCACCGAGGGCACGCGGCCCGAACTCCATGCGTCCCTGGTGCAAACCAACCACCTTCTCGGCTGCGAGGTGCTGCGCGATCGTCTCCGCCAGCACCGCGTCGTCTACGCGCCTGGCGATCCAGCCACCCTTGTCGATGGCGGCCTTGATCTCCGCATCGGAAGACTTCGGCCCCAGGTACGAGCCGCTCATGGCGTCGGCATACTTCGGCACTCGCCCAGACACGGTCGACGGTCGCTCCCACGTGCCTGCCGCTTCAGCGCTGACGCGCGGCTTGCCAAGATGCTTGTGCCAGATGCTCATGGCCACGCCCAGCGCGCCGCCGGCGTCGCCTGCGGCCGGCTGTATCCAGATCTGGTCGAACGGCCCTTCGCGAAGAATCCGGCCGTTGCCCACGCAGTTCAGCGCCACGCCGCCGGCCAGACACAGGTCGCGCATCCCCGTCTCACGGTGCGCGAACGCCGTCATTTTCAACATCACCTCTTCGGTGATCTCCTGGATCGATCGGGCCAGGTCCATATCCCGCTGCGTCAGCTTGCTTTCCTGCTGCCTCGCGGGTCCGCCCATGATCTGCTCCATCTTCGAGCCGGTCATGGTCAGCCCGTGCGCGTAGGTGAAGTACTCCTGGTTCATCCACAAGCTGCCATCGTCCTTGATCTCGACGATGTGGTCCTTGATGGTCTTGACATATTTGGGCTCGCCGTACGGCGCCAGGCCCATCACCTTGTACTCGCCGGAGTTCACCTTGAATCCAGCGAAGTAGGTGAATGCGGAGTACAGCAGGCCGAGGGAGTGCGGGAAGCGCAGCTCGTGAATGATCTCGAGCGAGTGGCCCTTGCCAACGCCGATAGACGACGTGGCCCACTCGCCGACGCCGTCCATGGTGACCACCGCGGCTTGCTCGAACGGCGACGGATAGAACGCGGAGGAGGCGTGCGACTCGTGATGCTCGCCGAACAGCACCTCGCCCTCATAGCCCTCGATCTCGCTGCTGATGTCGTCGGCCATCCACAGCTTTTCGCTGAGCCACAACGGCATGGCCATCAGGTACGACTGCCAGCCGCGCGGCGCCGACGCCACATAGGTCTCGAGCAGCCTCGCAAACTTGATCAGCGGCTTCTCGTAGAAGCCGACGTGATCGATTTGCGATGGCGTGATACCGGCTTCGCGCAGGCAGTACTCGATCGCCTTGTTCGGGAACGCCGCATCGTGCTTCTTGCGCGTGAAGCGTTCTTCCTGCGCCGCGGCCACGATGCGCCCGTCCTCGACCAGGCAAGCGGCCGAGTCGTGGTAGTAGGCGGAGATTCCGAGGATCCGTGTCGCCACTAGAAGAGGGTGTAGATGAACGGCGCCACCGCGCTCGACTGGGAGAACACGATCAGCAGTCCGAACAGCACGAAGACGATCACGATCGGCATCAGCCAGTACTTCTTCTCCTGCTTCAGGAACTGCATGAACTCCGAGAGAACGCGACTTTTGGCCATGGGATAAACCTCAGTACATCTTTGTGAAGTGGTCGGGATTCTTGAATCGGGCCGGCGACGGCGACCATCCGTGCCAGGTTTGACGCCGCCGCGCCAGTGGATCGTGGCCGGTCAGCCGCCACAGCAGGCCGATCGGCGTAAGCACGAGGGCAAAGGCGACCGTGAGAATGACGCGGGCGTTGATATGGCCCAGCACCATCGCGAATTTCCACCACACCGCCGACGGCCACTTCAGCAGCTTCGGCGCGAGAAGACCGAAGATGACGAGGGCGGCGCCGATGGCGGCCACCAGTACGGCGCGGTCGCGGCCTCGCCACGCCATGTAAGCGGCGACCACGATCATCACCCCGCCGACGGACAGGCCGAACGAGCGCTCTTTGAAATTCGGAGCTTCAGTTTTTTTCTTCATGGTTGAGAGGACGGCCAGCGCGACTGCCAGATCGCATAGGCGGCAATGCCAGCGGACAGCAGCACGGCGTAACGCGAATTCGGAACGACCATCACCTGCGCGCCGATCCGCATGTTCGCGATTGCAAACAGCGCAACGAACGCGGCGCCGGCCACGACTGGGATGCGCGCGAGCGCGAGTGCAGCGATCGGCATCAACAGGAAATAGAAATTGCCCAGCGCGCGTTCCGGGGTCGCCACGTAGATCAGCGCCGCGGCGGCGGGAATCGCGCCAAGCGCCAGCTGCTGGAGGCGCGGCGGCGTAAAACGCCATCCGGCCGGCAACAACAGGTAGACCGCGCCGAACGCGCCGAACACCGCGGCAATGCCCGACAGCGGCGACACGTGTGTCAGCCAGAGCCGCAGATAACCACCGGCCAGTGGCTGCGATGACGGGTTGTCGTTGTAGCTGTAGTCGAACAGCCGCATCAGTGCGATCTGCAGGGCGATCCACACTGCGGTCACCGCGAACGCCAGCAGGAACTGGAGCACCGATTCGCGCCAACGGCGGCCCAACGCGGATGCCGCGGCGGAAATGTAAAGCGGTGCAGCCGCAAACTCCTTGGCGAAGATACCCACAGTACCGATGGCCGTCGCCGCGCCCCACCGCGACCGCAGCAGCAATGTCGTGATGATCGGCGCCAGCAGCAGCACGAAGGGGTCGGCGTTGTACGGGTGATGGATCGTGGCAAACGCCCCCGCGCTCGTGGCCGCCAGCCACGCGGCCCAGGTCGCGGCCGGCGCCGACAGGCCCAGCGTCAGTGCCATATAACCCGTCGCAATGGCCGCGCCTGCATTGGCGATCACCGCAAAACCGCGCCAGCGGACGGCTGACGAACCTGGTAGCGCCTCAAGCGTGGCCGGCACCAGGATGCGAAAGCAATTCAAGTCCGCGCAGCCAGGAACGATGACGCCCTGCCCCACGCGTTCCATCATCGCCTGGTCGGTCGGGTATGGCTGCGGCGACAACCCCGCAACGAGTGTCAGCACCACCAGCATCCCCGCAAAGTGCGGCAGCGCGCTCGACGTAAATTGGTCCGCACGAATCACGCCGGCGCCCGGCCGCGCGTCGACAGGGCGGTCATCGTCAAGGCGCACGCGAAGGGAATCAGGTGGATCGTGAACCGTCCCGGATAGCCGTGCGCGTGTGCGAGAAACGCACCGAGCGTGCCTCCCGCAGCGGCAACGAGCGCAATGACCGGCACCCGACCCGCAAGGCGGGTCTGCAGCAACGCCAGCACAGCGACGAGGGCGCCGGCAACAACGATCAACGCGCGTGGATCCGGGCGCGGCGGCTCGTTCATGAACAACGTGGCCTGCAGGCTGTGAGCAATCCGACCCCACACCTCGGCGTCGAGCAGCGTCCAGGGACGCAGGCCGGTGTCGTTGTTCTTCAGGCTGGTGCCGTAAAACAAGCTGAACACGCCGGTGTAATGGTAGGTCCTGAGCGCAAACAGCCCAACGCCCGTTGCAAACGTTGCGGCAAACGCAATGGCCGGTGCCAGCCGCACGCGCGCCAGCGCGGCTCTGACGCGGGGCCACGCGACAGGGGTCCGGCACGACAGCAGGAACACCGGCAGACACGCGGCAAAGAGCAGGTGATTCAGTCGCGTGTAGAACATCAACGTGGCCATGACGCCCGCACATAGCGCCCATGCGATCGTGCCGCGGCGCCCGCGCAACAGGAAGAACATGGCCAGGAACGCCCATCCGGCGGCGGCGATCTCGGAGAGTCCACGGCCCAGGAAGTACCACGGGGTTCCGAGCGTCATGGTGGCGACCACCAGTGCCGCGCCGGCAATCGCAAGCCGGAAGCCGGCCAGGGGGCGAGCCAGATGAAACGACAGCAGCGCGCCAAACAACACGCACGCACCGTCCCAATAGAGTTCGCCGACGCTGGAGTCGCCGAACACCAGATGGAGCGCGCCGGTCATCCAGCGGTAAAACGGCTGGAAATCGAACACTTCGTTGCCGCCCTCCAGCCAGAATCCCTGGAAGTAGATGCGATGGCCGGCGACCTGATAGGTCAGCCAGTCATCGTACGAATACAAAGTGAAGTGTCCGACCTGATTCAGCGAGAGCGCCCCAATGAACGCCAGCCAGGGCAGGCCGACCAGCAGGAACGCGCCGCGCAGGTTGCGCACACGTGACGACACGGGAATCAGCGCCGCTGCCGCTAACACGATCCCGACCAACCGCTGCACGCCGACCGATCCCAGAACGCCGACGGTTGCGGCGATCGCCATGAGCGCGGCAGCGCTGACCAGCGTGACCGGATCTGGACGAAGCACGGCTGCGGCCTGGCTGGCCAACCCCGCGACGACGATCAGCACCAGTAGCAACGTCACCACCCAACCCCACGACGCCGCGAGGCGATCGAGGGCGCCTGGTGCGCTCGTCGTCACCAGCGCCGCCGACCACAGTGGCCGGCCGTCGAGCGTCGGCTCGAAGCGCCAGGTTTCACCCGACAGCGTGGTGGCGATCTCGATCGAGTGGGTGCCGGCCGGCAAGATGGAACTGTTCGGCGAGACCGCGCCGTCCACACGCAGGACCATCGCGTCCGGAACCGAGGTGGCGACTGAGAGTGTGTGCGGCGTCGCGGTGGTCACGAAGCCACTCGCCGTCATCTGCACGTCCTGCGAACCACGCAGTTGCGACGTGACGTTCAAGAACCAGGCTGGGAATGCCCGCCGATCGGTGAGCGGGCGCGTCACAATGGCCGTACAGCGCGGGGCGGGATCCCGCCAGTCGGATCGCAGATCCCAGCTTCGCAGGGCGCCGGTCGGCTCGATGATGGGAATGCCTTGATTGATCCCGTCCAGCGGACGACCGGCATTCATCGAGACGCACAAGCCCTGCTGGGCGGTCACCGGCGCCGTGAGCAGCTTATAGGCCAGCAACGCCAGCATGGCCCAGCGCGTCCAGCCAACGCTGATGCCGCGGCGGCACAGCCACCACAGCGAAGGGACGGCGAGGCCAATGATCATTGCCTCGAGCGGCGCATCGAGAGGCGCGCCGTCGAGGGGGCCAATGAATCGGGACGGCCACAGCAACGCGATCGCCAGCACGGCCGTCCAAAGCGCGGTCTTCATCGCGCCGACCACAGCTGCGCCACCGCATCGACCAGCGCCGCAGCGACGATCTTGTTGCCGTCGACGCTCAGATGCATGCGATCGAACGAGACGTCAGTATCAAGCAGGTCAATGCGTTTGCCCATCGAGACGTAGGCCACGCGCGAATCGTTGCCATAGTGCTCACGGATCATCGTGGCCAGCGCCTGTTGCTGCGACGCATGCGTTGGTGGACCGTCGGCGTCGGCGTTGGGCTGCCCGACCACCAGGACCCGCTTGCCCAATGACGTCGAGTACTGAACGGCGCGATTGACCGACTCGCAGTAGCTCGACCACGGACTTGGGCACCCGAGCGTGCCGGCCGCGCGCGGGGCGTGCTGCGGATCCGCACCGACATGGCGGAACTGTCGTTCAAGACTGGCGGCAACGCTGGCGGCAGCTTCCAGCGCCGATGCTGAGGTGCGATCCGCGAGGCTCGGACGAAACGTGGTCCGGGTTTCGGACTGGTCGTAGCCGGACGCCACACTGCCCGTCCTCAGCATCAGGGCTTTCTCGCTAAGCCAGAGTGGGAGGATGGGAAAGTAGCCGGTTGCCCGGAATATAGGGGACTGTTGCCGGACGGTAACCTGGTTCGGACTCAGGTCACCAAGCAGGTCGTTGTAACCCTCGTACAGAATGACCAGGTCGAAATCAAGATAGCCAAACTGCTGCAGGTTCGGCAGGAATGCGAACGCCCCTTCGGTGTTGTAGCCGAGGTTGATCACCGACCATTTCTGTGGACCGTGCGCGGCGTTCAGGTCGTGCTCGAGTAACGCCGGAATCGACTCGTCGGCTCTGACGCCGTATCCGAACACCGTGCTGCCGCCGAGCATGACTGCCCGAACTTCGCCCGCCTGCTTCCGGCCGGCGACAGGGCCTCGGTAGCCCCAGCGGTTCAAGCCCGCTGACCGCTCGGCGCGGTGGTGCAGATACAGATCGAGCCCGAGCGCGGCCACGATCGTGGCTACGAACGCGAGCGCGCTTGCCAGCAACGCAAACACCACGAACTTCTTGCGCGCCACTGTCATGGTGCCGCCGGCACCTCGCGACGTGTGGTCGCAGTGACGAGCCGCACCGCGGCAATCGACGCCAGCAGGATCAGAAACGGCTCGAGCGGCACGCGGTGCCGATAGTTGGATTCCATGATCAGGTGCGGAATGGTCCGTGACACCAGCAACCCCGCGATCAGCCACACCCCGGCCGCCCGCGCGGGATCACGAAGACCGCGCAGCAACAGCAGGAATCCGCAAACGGTCAGCGCGTACACATACAGCCACACCGTGTAGTTGTATGCGGTGCCCTTACGCAGGAACACGAGATCGAAGCCGCCGTAGGACTGCGCGAAGAACTGCAGCGCGAAGTTCGATGCCCAGGCGCGGCCAAGCGTGCCGAGCACCTTGCCGGGTGATGCCACCAGCTGCGCCGCCGCGGCCCCGGGATCCGATAGGGGACCGACGATCTCGTCGCGCAGCCGGATGGGATCGGCCTCGCCTCGATAGAGGATGTCGAAGTGGTGACGCAGCTGGTCGCGCCGCTCGGCGCTGGCGACCTTGGGCACCGTGAGCGGCGCAATCGTCACCAGCGCCGTCAGACCGACCAGGCCTGCCGCCCGCCACGCTGGAAGCGACCAGGGATTCGCAAACCGGAACGGGATCCACACCAGCACGAACGCCAGGAAGAAGGTGACGGTTTCGCGGATCGCGATCGCGCCGCCGAACAATGCTCCGATCGCACACCACTGCCACCACGGCGTGGTCGGACCCGCCAGCTTCAGCAGCATCCACACCATCAGCAGGGTGAGGAACACATCAATCGCCTGATGGCCGATTGCCGCGGCCGCAAACAGCAGCGGAAAGCTGATGACCGTGAACCAGGCCGCGACCCTCGCAATCGTCACGCCGCACAACTGCTTCGCCACGTCGTAGAAGACCACACACGCCGCCGAGCCGATCACCGCCTGGATCGCACCGACCGCGAAATAGCTGTGACCGACCAGTGAGTAGATGCCGCTGACGAACCAGACGTAGCCAAGCAGCAACAGCGGGAAGCGGTTGGTGAACGACTCGCGGATGCCATGGCCCTGCGCGATCGACCACGCCAGCTCGTCATAGACTGGTCCGTCGGCGCCGGTCTCGAGATAGTTTGGGTTGCTCATCACCCGCTGCAGGTACAGCAGCCTCAGCGCCAGAGCGGCCGCGAACATCACCACCAGCAACAGCGGCTCTCGCGCCAGCGCAGTCCGCGCGCCGCTCAGCAGCCGACCGGCGCGATCACGAACCGCGCGGTCGCCAAGCCACCAGGCGAGCGTGACGCCGCTGGCAATGGCCAGCAGCGCGACCGCGTCGGTCCTGGTGAAATACACCGCGAACAGCATCGTCGCGACGGCGACCGGTGCGGCGAACGCGACCGAGTCACGCCACGTCAACGACGACCATGCCACTGCCACGGTGAGCGCCGCCAGGCAGAAGACGCGCCCGTAGATGCGATACGCATCGGCTGAAAACGCCAGCGGATCCGCCAGCAGCGGCACGAAGGCCGCCAGCAGCAGCAGCGCGTGCGTGACGAACGCGGCCAGCGTGGCGCGCGCCGCAATCGCACGCAGCGGCACGCCCAGCACCGACGCGACACACACCATCCAGACGCCGGCCGCGGCCCAATACGCGTACGGAAAGTGCACTTCGTTTGCGCCGGAGGACTGGATGTAGAACACCAGCTCACCGCTGCCCGGAAACCACAGGACCAGTGCGGCGGCGGTGAGCGCGAGGCCCGCACCGGCGAGCGCCGCCATCATCTGCAGCATCGGCGCTCTGCAGCCGTCGGTCGTGTCATGATAGCGGTCGCCCTTCGCCGAGATGACGTCTCCAGCACAACCCTCGACCGTCGCGCGCGTGATCACACGCCTGAACATCGGAGGACCGTCGATCCAGGCGACACGCCTGACCAGCGCGCTCGAGGCGCATGGCTTCGCCTCGACGCTGCTGCACGGCCGCCTCGGCGACGGCGAAGGCGACATGCGCTACCTGATTCCGCACGGTGCCGACGCGCGCTATATCGACACCCTGTGCCGGCCGTTGTCGCCCCTGAACGACCTGCGTACGCTGCTGCGGCTGTACCGTGAATTCCGGGCGATCAAGCCCTCGATCGTGCACACGCACATGGCCAAGGCCGGCATGCTGGGCAGACTGGCGGCGCTGGCCTACAACACGACGCGCGGATCGGCGCCGCGAGCGAAGGTCGTGCACACCTACCACGGTCACGTCCTCGACGGCTATTTCAGCCGGCTGATGACCGCGGTGTTCATCAACATGGAACGCACCCTGGCCGCTCTTAGCGACCGCATCATCGCCATCTCCCCTGCGATTCGACAGGAGCTGCTCGATCACTATCGTATTGGCGCGGCGCCGCAGTACCGCGTGGTGCCGCTCGGCTTCGACCTGGCGCCGTTCGCGGCGGTCGACGATCGCGCCCGCAGTGACGCGCGGCACTCGCTCGGGCTGCCGGTCGACGCGAAGGTGGTCGCGACGGTCGGCCGGCTGACGGCGATCAAACAACATCGCTTGTTTCTCGATACCGTCAAGCGCGTGCTCCAACAGCATCCCGACGCGGTTGCCGTGTTGGCTGGCGGCGGCGAACTCGAAGCCGACCTGCGCGACTACGCCGCGTCGCTCGGCATTGCCGATCACGTCCGCATGCTGGGCTGGCGCCGCGACCTGCCGGTGATTTACGCGGCTACCGACGTGTTCCTGCTGACGTCGAGAAACGAAGGCACCCCGGTCGCGTTGATCGAGGCGATGGCGTCCGGCGTTCCCGGGGTCAGCACCGCGGTCGGTGGCGTGACCGATGTGATCGGCGGTGCGGAGACCGGACGCACGGCGCCATTCGGTGATGCCGACGCCCTCGCCGATGCGGTCGGTGCGCTGCTGGCCGATCCGATCGGGCGTGTCGAGATGGGCCGCCGGGCGCGAGCTCGCGTGCTCGCCTTGTACGACATCGATCGTCTCGTCACCGATCTCGCCGCGCTCTACCGCGAGCTGCTCGCCGAGCCATAAGATACAGCGCCCATGTCCCGCCGCGCCGCCATCGTCATCACGCTCGTCGCGCTCACCCACGCCGCGCTCTACATCGTCTACCAGCAGGGCGAGTGGCGAGCGGGACGCGCGTGGACCGATCAGATCGGCTACCAGCGCCTCGGCGCCAGCCTGGCGACGACTGGTACCTTCACGCGCTACGCCGACAGCGACACCTTCGTACCCGAAGTCATTCGCACGCCGGGGTACCCGGTCTTTGTGGCGGCGGTCTACGCCGTGTTTGGCGTCGACAACGACATGGCCGTGGCCATCGCGCAGGCCTTGGTGTTCGCCGCGATTTGCTGGCTGGTGTTCCGGCTGACCCGTCGCGCCGCCAACCAGCGAGCCGCGTTGGCCGCCGCCGCCATGACGTCGCTGTACTCGCCCCTGCCGTACTTCGGCTCGCTGATCGTGACCGAGCTGTGGACGACGTTCGTTGCCACGGCGGCGATCCTGGTCTGCCTGCGCGCCGTGCAACAGGGCCGCCTCGCCGACTACGCCGCCGGCGGCGTGCTGTTCAGCGCCACCACGCTGGTGCGACCCGCGTTTGTGCTGATGCCATTCTTCTTCGCGATTGCCGTGCCCATCCTCGTGCGCTCGCAGCGAACGCCGCGTGCGCGCCAGGGCTGGCTGTTGCTGGTCGCCGCCAGCATCGTGACGTTGCTGCCGTGGTTCGCCTACAACTATGTCAACCTCGGGCAGGTGACGCTCTCGCCCGCCGGCGGCATCGGACGCGGCCTGTGGGAAGGCACCTGGCAGGGTCGGTGGCGTGGCGCCCTTCAAGCCGAACTCACTCTGCTCGCCGAAACGACCGCCGACCGCAACCAGTTGAATCGCGCCGTCGAAGCGCGTGCCGCACAGGCGGGGCTGCCTGCCGAGCCGATGCTGCAGTACGTCAACGAATGGCGCGACATTCGCGCCATCTGGGAGACGCCCACCGATCCCGCTGAACGCGCCACGGCGCGCGTCGCAGCGGATCGCGAGTATCTCAGCCACGCCCTCGCTAACATTCGCCAGGATCCGATCGGTCACGCGCGCCGGCGCCTGACCCGCGGCGTGTTCGTGCTGTGGGCCGCCGAGGTTCCGGTGCGATACGGCGACATCAACGACCTGCCGCCAATCGCCATCCGCACGATGTGGGTAGTGCAAGTGATCCTGCTGGGCCTGGCCGTGATCGGCGCAGTGCAGCTGGCGCGCCACGGCCGATGGCTCGAGGCCGTGATGCTGGCGCTGCCAATTCTCTACGTAACCGGTGTGCACTTGCCGTTGCTGTGTGAGGCGCGCCAATCGCTGCCGGTGAAACCCGTTGTGCTGGCGTTGGCGGGAATCGCCGTTACTTCCCGGCGAAACGCAGCTTCATGAACTCGAGCATCTCCGCGACCCAGACGCGGCCATCGACACCTTTCTGCTCGATGTGATCGGCGACCTGGAAGCCGAGGCCGACGTTGTCGTCCATGCTGTTGTTCAGGAACAGCCCGTGGCGGCCGAGCGTCATCACGTTGCGCATGGCGTGCACGCCTTCGAGCACGGGGATCAGGTGGTCCTCGAAATTCAGTTCGTAGACCGGGTAGGCCGTGGGGATGTCGGTGATGTAGTAGACGTCGACCTCTGATTCCGTGACGCCGTAGCCCATCTTCATCAGGTCGCGCAGCGCCAGCTTGTAGATCTCTTCGTCGCCGGCCTTCCCCAGCGGCTCGTCCTTCCACAGCGACAGTTCGATGCAGAGGATGGTGCGATCCTTCGGCACCATGTCTGGACTGACGTTCTTCTGCTCCGACATGCGGTTGACGCGGAACTGTTCGTCGAGCAGATAGACCCAGTGGTAGTCGGTCAGCCGTTCGCGCTTGAGCGCGATGTAGATCAACTTCAGGCTGCGATACCTGAGCCTGGCGGCATGATCGACGACGGCCTGGGGCAATGCCGGCGACGTGATGTTGACCAGGCCCGGCAGCGGCAACGTCGACAGCACCGCATCGCAGTCGATCGACTGCTCGGTCTCTCCGGACGTGTAGATCACGCGACGAACCATGTCGCCGTCGCGCTCAACCCTCACCACCGGCGAGTTGAGCAGGATGGTGTTGCCGGCATCCGTGACTTCCTTGGCCATGCCTTCGTAGAGGCGGCTGATGCCGGCGCGCGGGTAAAAATACTTCGTGAAGTAGGTGGTCGGATCGGCCTTGATGCCGAGGGTGCGCAGGATGATGTTCTTGAGATTCAGCTTGGCAACGCGCTGCGCCTGTTTCGATGAGATCTGGCTGGTCGGCAGGCCCCACACCTTCGCCGAGTACTTGCCAAAGCACAGGTCGTACAAGGTGCGGCCAAGATTGGTCACGCCCCAGTCTTCGAACGAGTCTTCCTTCTTCGCTGGCGCAAACAGCGACTTGATCGTCGCGATCGAATAGTCGAACAGGATCCGCGCGGACAGCAGCGGGCTGACACCAAACAGCACCTGCAGGATCTCGAGTGGATAGACGTATTCCTTGCCGTGCAGCAGCACGCGGGTGCCACGCACCAGCGTCAGCGGATCCTCGCCGAAGAACGGCGTGATCGTCTTGAGAATCTCCTTGCTCTCGGCGGTCTCGCGAATGTGAAACGTATGCGGACCGAAGTCGACGGAATAGTCGCCAACCTTGATGGTGCGGCCCATGCCGCCCACCGCACCGTCGCGCTCGAGCACCGTCACGGGGTATCCAAGCTTGGTCAGCCGCCACGCCGCCGAAATGCCGGCGGGGCCGGCGCCAAGAATGATGATTCGTTGCTTTGCGCTCATCCGCGTCCCTGATCCCTGAAGTGCGCTCGCAGGCGCTCGAGGCCGGCGTCGAACGTCACCGACGGTGCCACCCCGAACCGCTCGCGCATGGTTGCGTCCACGGATCGGAATTCGATGTATTCGGGCACGTGGCCCTCGTGACGGATCGTCACCTCGGCACCAACGGCCTTCGCCATGGCGTTGACCACGTCGTTGACGCTGATCGGCGCGCCCGACGCGAAGTCGACGGTGAGCCGTTCGCCCCTGGCCTTCACCAACGCCAGAAACCCATCGACCGCATCGTCGACGTACATGAAGTCGATCAAGTTGTTGCCGTCGCCACGCACGACGAACTCACGCTGGCCGGCTTCCATGCCTTCCAGCCACCGGGTGGTGATCTTGCGTGCCGCCTCGTACGGGCCGTAGGCGCCAAAGAAGCGCACGTTCACGTAACTGCCAACGGTCTTGCGGTGCTCAGCGAAGAAGCGCAGGTATTGCTCGGACGCCAGCTTGGAGATCGCGTACGGCAATCTCGGCGCCACGGCGGTGGCGGGCGTCACTTCCCCGCGCAGGCCGTCGTAGACCGCGCCTGACGACACATAGACCACGTGATCGGCGGGACACTGTTCGAGGGTGTTCACGAAGGCCACGGTGTTGGATTCGAGATCCCACCGCGGCCGCTTCGCAGAGACGGCTGGGTCACCGTTGGCCGCGAGATAGAGCATCGCGTCCGGTTTGGCGGCAATGGTCCGGGCCATGGCCGACACGTCCGCAGCAGACATCAGGTCACACTTCACCGGGGTCACGTTCGTCAGGCCATGACGCTTGACGAATGCCTCCAGCCCCGGCGTCGAGTGATAGACCGCGTAGATCGACCACTCGCGCGGCGCGCGCAGCAGCACGTTGTGCCCAATGAATCCCGACGCCCCTGTAACAACGACTCGCATATCCCTATTCGCCTGTTCGCCTGTTCGCCTACTTCTTCCCCGCCACCGCGTCGTAGTTCTCGCGATACCAGGCCACCGCCTGCGACACGCCGGCCTCGAGCGATACCGTCGGACGGTAGCCGAGCAGCGTCATCGCCTTGTCGATCGCGGGGACGCGCAGTTCGACCTCCGGTCCCGGGTGCGGCTTGAAGACGATTTCAGACTTCGAGTTGGTGAGGCGGATGATCAGGTTCGCGAGTTCGAAGTTGGTCGCCGTGCCCTGCGGGTTGCCGATGTTGAAGGCGTGACCAATCGCGGCCGGGTTCTCGCAGCAGCGCAGCACGCCATCGCAGAAGTCGGTCACGAAGCACCACGAACGGATCTGCGTGCCGTCGTTGTAGAGCGTGATCGGCAGGTCGCGAAGCGCCTGCAGCGTCATGCCGCGGATGGCGCCGTCACCGACCTGGCGCGGACCGTAGACGTTGAAGGGACGAACGATCGCGAGCGGCAGCTTGTCTTCGCGGTAGTGCGCGTACGACAGATGTTCCGACGCCAGCTTGCTGGCGGCGTAGACCCAGCGGCTTTCACCGATCGGACCGATCGGCGTGAAGTCGTCTTCCTTCCCCTTGTGGATGAACGAACCGTAGACCTCGCTGGTCGAGAACTCCACGAACCGCTCGACGCCGACTTCGAGCGCCGCCTTCACGACCTGGTGCGTGCCGAGCATGTTCACTTCCATGGTCCGCACGGCGCTGCGGTCGACGGTGTAGACCCCGGCGATGGCCGCGCAATGAATCACCACCTGGCAACCGTCAATCGCCTGCCGCACGCCCGCGAAGTCGAGCACGTCGCCCTTGATGAAGGTCAGGTTCTTGTGACCTTCAAGGTGCGCGAACTGCAGGGCGTTGCGATGCAGGTTGTCGAACACCACCACCTGGTTGTGCTCGACGAGCTGGGACACGAGGTGCGAACCGATAAAACCGGCACCACCGGTGACAAAGATGCGCTTATTGGTCAGAGCCATGAATCAAATGCCTCAGGAATGTTTGCCGTTCGTCGTCGTGCGTGGAGTCGACCGCAGGCGCTTCGGCGCGGTTTCGGGCTCCTTGCGCAGCGGGAATTGCTTGTCTTTCGGAACGTCGGCGCGGGCCAGATCCGCCGTGGGTTGCCCCGATCGGTCGAGCGTGGCGACGATCATCAAGTCGTATTCAACGTCGCCGTGAGCCGCGATCGGCCGCACCGGCATGCCGAGAAATTCGCGACCGCCATCCTGGTCGAAGATCGCCACCGGTTCCAGGCCCGATTCCTTCAGCGACAGGTATGCCAGTTCGGCGGCTTCGCCGGTGCCGTAGATCGCCACCCGCTTGCCGGCCGCCGCGCAATCCTGCATCGCCTCCCGCAGGTGCTGGCGAACCTCGCCGTAAAGGTGGAGCGAATAGTCCATGAACTCGTACGTCAACCGGGCCTTCTCGGCGATGCCACGAGGCGTGATCAGGTACGAGATGCGGTTGGGCTGAACGTTGACGCACTTGATGTAGCCCTTGTGGATCATCCGCTTCAGGTAGATGTTGGCGAGCCCCAGGGCGATGCCCAGTTGACTGGCCAGGCCGCGCTGGGTGACGCGCGAGTCCTCGTGCACGGCCTCCAGCAGTCGCAGGTCGCGATGTGCTTCGACGTCCATGGCTTTCACGTTCTGTCTTACGTTGTCGTTCAAGGACTTAGCGCCCGCCGGAAGCGGGCAGGACTTCATGACACTGGCGAGGCGAAGCCTCGCTAGTCGTGGTGATGCGAATGGTGGTGATCGCGAGGCTGTCGTGCGAGGGCCGCCTCGGCTTCGGCCCAGTCTTCAAAGCTGTCGATGCTGATCGAGCGGTCGGCGGGCATCGGATAGGCCACCACCCGGGCGCCGTACATGCTGGGCGCCTCGCCGAACAGCACGCTGGTACGGCACGCGTAGACGGCGCCATTCATCACGAAGGCCGGCGGCAGATCCTGACGGCGGTTGATGCGCTTGCGCACCGGCTCTCCGGTCACGAACAACGTCGCCTCACCCTGCGCATCGACCCGCAGCATCCGCATCGGGTGCGCGTGCGCGGACACCTCGGTGACGCTGACCACCGAATCAGCGCCGGACAGTTCGAGCATGCGCAGCGCGCCGCTGATATCGATCGCCGAACGCAACGGCGATGTTGGCTGCAGGGTCACCACCACGTCAGCGGTGTAACCCTCGTGCTCCTGTAGCCAGCGCACGGCATGCTGCACCACCGGCAGGTGCGGCGTCTCATCGCGCGCCAACTCCGCCGGTCGCACGAATGGCACGTCGCAGCCGAGCGCGCGACCGGCGGCGGCAATCGCCGAATCGTCCGTCGACAGGATCAACCGGTCGACCGCCGTATCGAGCGCCGCTTCCACGGTGTAGGCCAGCAGCGGCTTGCCGCCGAGCGGCTTCAGGTTCTTGCCGGGAACGCCTTTGGACCCGCCACGGGCGGTAATGAGGCCAAGGACTTTCATCGCGAGGAATCGTGAAAGCGCTTCTGCGTGTAGAGCGGCGTCGCCGCCAGCAGATCGACAATCGTGTCGCTGGCCTGTTCCTTGAAGTAAATGTGCGACGGCTCGTAGCGGCCGTGCGCGAGTTGCGTCGCGATGGCCGCGCCGATCTCGGCGCCGTCGTGACCCACGTGGACGACGTGGTCGCCGCTCAGCCGGCTCTGCTGGCGGGCGCCGATGTTCACCACCGGCGTGCCAAGATACGAGCATTCCTTGATCCCGGCCGACGAGTTGCCTACCAGGCACGACGCGTGCGCCAGCAGCGCGATGAAATCGTTGGCCGGCACGTTGGTGATGAACCGCATGTGCGACGTCAGGTCGGGATGCCGTTCCCGCATGTGACGAAGGCTGTCCGCCATCTCGCCGGTGCCCGCGTCGGGGTTCGGCCAGAACCAGATGGTCGGCAGATCGAACGACGACACGACTTTCAGTGTCGTCTCGAGGTGCGCCCGATTATTGGCGTCGGTCGTGACCGGATGCTGCACCACCATCAGGAACGGCTGCTCGATGTCGACGTCGTGACCGACGCCCAGGGCGTTGATCTGCTCGCTGGTAACGTTGGTGCTCACGTGAGCCGCCAGTTCCACATCGAGCGATCCGGTGTTGAAGACGAACCTCGGATCTTCGCCCATCGCCAGCACCCGGCGCTCGGCATCGGCGTTGGTCACGAAGTGGAAGTGCGCGAGCTTGGTGATGGCGTGGCGCACGCTTTCGTCAATGCTGCCGGTGACGTCACCACCCTCGATGTGCGCGATCGTGATGTTGAGATACGCCGCCGCCATGGCGATGGCCAGTTGCTCGAAGCGGTCGCCGCAGATCACCACCACGTCGGGTTCGCTGGTGTAGAGATTGTTGGTGAACTCCAGCGCGGTGAGGCAGGCCGTCTTGGCCATGGCCACGTGGTTGCCGCCCTCGATCACGTTGAACAGCGAGGCCTCGACGTCGAAGCCGCCGGCGGCGATGTCCCCGGCGACGTGCTTGCTGTATTTGTCGAGCAGGATCGAGCCGCCAAGCATCAGCTTGAGATCGATGTCCGGATGCGAATGCAGCTTCCGGATCAGCATCTGGCTGCGACCGTAATAGGCGCGGCTGGTGATCGGGAAGCAGATCTTGCGTTTGGCCATCAGACTCGTCCTGGAACGTGATTGATGACGACCGTCTTGAGCTCGGTGTAGACGTCGAGCGCCTCGGTGCCGGGCTCGCGGAAGCCGTTGCCGGAGTTCTTGACGCCGCCGAACGGCATGTGCGGACCGGCACCGTAGGTCGCGCCGTTGATCGACACCAGGCCGCCCTGGTACTGCGCAATGAACTCCTGCGCACGGTGCAGGCTGATGGTGTGAATCGCGCCGGTCAGGCCGTAGGTGGTGCCGTTGGCCAGGCGCATCGCCTCGTCAAAGCCGGTGACGCGGTAGAGACACGTCACCGGGCCGAACAACTCCCGCTGCGAGACCTCGTCGTTCGGCGAGACCCCCTCGAGCACGGTCGGCTGCATGTAGTAGCCGTCTCCGATGGCCGCCTGCCGGCCGCCGGCCACCAGCGTGGCGCCGCGCGAGACGGCGCCGTTGACCTGGCCGATCAGCCGATCGAGATTGGCGCGTGAAATCACCGGGCCACACTCATCGTCTGGGCCGGAGCCGAGCTTCACCCTCGCCACCTTCGCGAGGAACATCTCGCGGAACGCATCGTAAATGGCGTCGAACACGATGATCCGGCTGCCGGATGCGCAGCGCTGGCCCGCATCAATGAATGCCGACGCCACCGCGAGATCCGTCGCCAACTCGAGGTCGGCATCGTCACACACCACGAACGGGTTCTTGCCGCCGAGTTCGAGGCAGACCTTCGCCAACACGTCGCGCTCACTGACCATCTTCTGAATCAGTTTCCCGGTCGCCGACGAGCCGGTGAAGCTCACCACCCCAACGCGGTGATCCTTGACCAGCGGCGCACCGGCATCTGGTCCAAATCCCTGCACGGCGCCATACACGCCGACGGGCAATCCCGCGTCCTTCAAGAGTTGGCCGAACGCCACCGCGGTGTACGGCGTGAGCTCATGCGACTTCACGACGACGGCATTGCCGCACAGCAGTGCCGGGAAGGCCTTCCACGCCACGCCGGCCAGCGGGCTGTTGAACGGCATGATGGCGGCGCAGATTCCAATCGGCGAGCGGAGCGTTTGCACGGTGCGATTGGGGATAGGGCTCGGCAGCGTCTTGCCGTAGAGGCGGCTGCCCTCGCCTTCCATGAACGTCGCCAGGTCCGCGGACGACCCCACCTCGGCAACCGCGTTCTTCCACGGCTTGCCGGTCTCGGCCTGCACGATCTCGCCGAACAGCGTTTCGCGCTCACGCAGCAACTGCGCCGCGCGGCCAAGAATCGCGCCACGCTTCGGCACCGGCATGCGGCTCCAGGCTTCCGCCGCGCCTGCCGCGGATGACAGCGCATGCGCCACTTCCGCGGCGCCGCCGCGAGCCACCTGTGCGATCACCTGATCGGTCGCAGGGTTGCGCTTCTCGAAGAACGCGGTGTCCTTCGGAGTCACCGCCACATCGGCGATCCAGTGCGAGACGATCTCTGGGTAGGACATTACTTGCGAACCGTGGAGCGCGACACGACCGCGCGGGCAATGCCGGCGGCATCGAGGCCATGATGCGCGAGCACATCAACGTTTGAACCGCAGGCCGGAATTTCCGTCAGGCCGATTGCCGACACCTCCGAACGCACCCCGTTGCGCGCCATCGCGGCGGCAATCATGACGCCCTGGCTGTATTCGACGTAGTGGTTGTCGAGCGTGAGGACCTGCTTGTAGGCGCCGAGCGTCTTGACCCACGTGTCGTCGACGCGATTCAGCCATGGCAGGTCGATCACCGCGGCGGAAATGCCCTGTGCGGCGAGTTCGTCCGCGGCCTTCCACGCGTTGGTGAGCAGGATGGTGCCATAGCCGATGATCGCCACGTCCGTGCCATGCCGGAGCGTCAGGCCGCGACCGACATGCAGCGCGTAGTCGGCCGGCATGGCGTAGGGCAGGTCGAGCGGCACGTTGCAGAACCGCAGGTAGGTGCTCGCCGGATTCTGCTCAACCGCCCAGCGAATCGCCAGGCGCGCTTCCTTTTCGCTGCATGGCTCGAACGCGAGCAGGCCGGGCACCGCGCCAACGGCGGAAATGTCGCGCACCGACTGGTGCGAATGGCCAGGCCCGCTGGGCACGAGCCCGGCGAGCGTCGCTGTATAGATGATCTTCGTCTTCTCGGTCGCGTTGTTGTAGATGTGCTCGTTGGCGCGCGTCGAGAGGAAGCACGCGAACGAGTGCACCACCGGCAACATGCCGCGCAGGGCCATCCCGCCGGCGGCCGACACCATGTGCTGCTCGGCAATGCCGCACTCGATGAACCGCTCCGGCAGTTCGGCCTTGAAGGCCTCGATGCCGCAGTCCGACAACAAGTCCGCGTCCATCACGATGATGTCCTTGCGGTCCCGGGCCATGGCGAGAAGTTCGTCGCCGTAGGCGAGCACGATCTTTTCCGGCTGCTTCGGCGCAATGCGCACCGGCAGCGGCGCGGATTCCAACGCCACACGCGGCTGGCCGAGCGATTCAAGCCGGTCGTTGACGCGGGCAATCAACTCGCGCGTCGCCTTGACGTAGTTGTCGAGTGTCGGCGCGCCGGCGTGGAAGTGGTAGGTCTGGTCGCCGCACGCGACGCCGTGCATGAAGGACACGCCCTTGCCCTTGATGGTGTCGGCAATGAACACCTTCGGTTTGTCGGTGACGGTGTCGAAATGCGCGAGCGCATCGCGCAGCACGGCGAAATCGTGACCATCGCCGCGACGCACTTCCCACCCGAAGATGCGGAACTTGGCTTCGAGATCGCCAAGGTCGCTGACCGCCGCCACCGCCGTGTCCGACTGGAACTTGTTGTGATCGACGATGACGATGATGTCGGAGAGCCGCTCGTTGGCGACCGGCTGCAGCGACTCCCAGATCTGGCCTTCCTGCAGCTCGCCGTCACCGGTCATCACCACGATCCGCCCCTTGCGGCCGGTGTAGCGATTGGCGCGCGCCATGCCATAGGCCTTCGAGATGCCCATGCCGAGCGACCCGGTATTGGTGGCAATGAACGGCGTGCTGACATCGGGATGCCCCGGTAGTCCATTCAGCTGCCGCAGCTTCGGCAGCAAGGCGAAGTCGAGCTTCTCCGCCGCAATCAGCAGCGAATAGAGGGCCGGAACGTCGTGGCCTTTCGAAGAGAAGTAAACGTCCGCATCCGCGCTGTCGCCGTTCGGATCGTTGAGCGCCTCGGTCCACAGCCACGTGATGATGTCGGTCGAGCTGAAGCTCGAGCCGATGTGGCCGGACCCGGCCTGCATGATCATGAACAACGTGTTGATGCGACAGAGATCCGACACGACCTCCGCGCGCGCGATCGGATCGCTGATGCCGCCGCGCACCGCGCGAAACACCTCGCGGGACACGAACGACAACGAGTCGTCACCAACTAACGCACGATCGGAGAAATCTTTTTCACCCATGGCTTTGCACTTTGAACCTGAAACTTTGAACGGCGAGCGCTAGCGAGCCGTCCATCCGCCGTCGACCACGACGGTGGCGCCGGTCATGTATGACGAGGCGTTCGCCGCCAGGAACAGTACTGCGCCGTTGTAGTCGGAATCAGTCGCCATGCGGGCCAGCGGCGTACGCTGCTCGTAGCCCGACACGAACTCGGGCGCATGCCCATCTTCCTTCACGCCACCAGGCACCAGCGTGTTGGCGCGTATACCGAACGGCGCGCCGTACTCGGCCAGCCAGCGCGTGAAGTTCAACACGCCCGACTTCGCCACGCTGTAACCGACCGGCTTGAAGTAGGTGGCGCCGGCCGCCCGCTTGTATTCGTAGAGCGACTGATCCGGCGTCACCACGCCGTAGGTCGACGACACGTTGACGATGCTGCCGGTGGTCTTCCCGGCGGCGCGATAGTGGCGGATGAACGCCTGCGACGCGAAGAACGCGGTCTTCAGGTGCGAATCGATCATCGTGTCCCACGCCACTTCCGGGTAGTCCTCGAAGCGGCCGTTCTCACTGCCGGCGGCCGCGGGCGACGACCCCATGCCGGCGTTATTCACCAGCACCGTCGGCGCGCCCAGCGCGGCGACCATGGCGTCGATCGCGCGGTCGGTCTCGGCCTTGACCGACAAGTCGGCCAGTTCCACGTGAATGCGCGCCCCGGCCTTCACAAGCGGCGCGAACAGCTCGCGGTCACCGGCCACATCGACGGCGCCCACTGCCGCGCCGGCGCCCGCAAGGGTCCGGACGTATTCGCGGCCGAGCCGCCCGAGGGCTCCGGTCACAATGGCCACCTGACCGTCCAGGCCGAACATTCCGGCAAGCATTTCGTCGCGCATCTTCTTTATTTTGTGTATTTGCGGGAATCTCAGGCACCGAGGCACGGTAGGCACCTCAGGCACTTGAGATACGCCTCCGGCACGGCCAGTCACAGGCGCAGGCGCAACCGGGGCGGTTCGTTCAAGATCTGAACGGGTATTATACACGTCCAGTTCATGGAATGAACGAAGAAGTCACAGAGCGGAATTGTTGTGTTCAAAACGTGAACGCGGCGCCGAATGGCGCCACGGGGACGTGCTGCTGATCGGCCGGCCCTAGACGATCGCCCGGCCGGCGCCGGCGTAGGAGCGCTTCTCCGCCACGACCCGGTCGATGATTTCGTCGAGACCGACCTTGGGCACGTAGCCAATGGCCTTGTTGATCTTGGTCAGGTCCGGCACGCGACGCGGCATGTCTTCAAAGCCCGCCTCGTACGCCTGGTCGTAGGGAATGATCTGGATCTGGGAAGTACTGCCGGTGCGCGCCTTGATGCGTTCAGCGAGACCAAGGATCGTCACTTCCTCCGGGTTGCCGACGTTGAAGACCTGGCCGATCGCCGAGGGCTCCACCATCAGCTTCAGCAGTGCCCCGACGACGTCGCCGACATAGGTGAAGCTGCGCGACTGCGTACCATCGCCGAACACCGTGATGGGTTCGTTGTTCAACGCCTGCCGCACGAACGTCGGCACCACCATCCCGTACTGCCCCGTCTGGCGCGGCCCCACGGTGTTGAAGAAGCGCATGACGATGACCGGCTGCTTGCTTTCCTTCCAGTAGGCCAGCGCCAGGAACTCGTCGAGCGCCTTGCTGCAAGCATACGCCCAACGGTGGCGCGTCGTGGCGCCCATTACCAGGTCGGTCTCTTCGTTGAACGGCACCTTGGCGCTCTTGCCGTAGACCTCCGAGGTCGAGGCGATGAACACCAGCTTCTTCTTTTTCGCCGCATGACGCAGGATGACCTCGGTGCCGTGCACGTTGGTCTCGATGGTATGGACCGGCTTTTCGACGATCAGCTTCACGCCCACCGCCGCCGCCAGGTGAAAGATCACGTCGGCACGGTCCACCATCTCCGCGACCAGCGGATCGTTGAAGACGGTGTCGATGGTGTAGTGGAAATTCGGGTGGCCCTTGAGGTGCGTGATGTTGTCGATGGAGCCGGTCGAC
The DNA here is from genome assembly GCA_038144855.1 of Acidimicrobiia bacterium. Classification (GTDB taxonomy): domain Bacteria; phylum Acidobacteriota; class Vicinamibacteria; order Vicinamibacterales; family UBA2999; genus 12-FULL-67-14b. The sequence goes on from JAYQOO010000005.1 coordinate 45,375, forward strand.
AGGTCGTCAAGCGCGTAAACCTGGTGACCGCCATCGAGCAGCGCCTCGGCCAGGTGCGAGCCAATGAAGCCCGCGCCGCCCGTAATCAAAATTCGCATCTTCGTATTCTACCTGTCTTGCAGTCCCAACTGCTGAACGATGACCGCTGCCCGATCAGCAGGGCCAGCCATTCCCGGGTACCTGATTGCGTTCCAGCCCCTCGATCGCCGCGCGCCCCATGGCCAATTGCGCTTCCTCGGTGCTGCCGCCAATGTGCGGCGTGCCCATAAAAGTGAGAAGCTTCAAAAGGCGGGGATGCGCGTCAGGCTCTTTCTCATAGGCGTCACAGGCCGCCCCTGCAAGGTGTCCGCGCTCAAGGGCGTCCGCCAGGGCATCCTCGTTGACAAGACCTCCACGGGCGGCATTGATCAGGAATGTTCCCGGCCGCATCAGCGCTAGCTCGGCGGCACCCAGCATCCCCCTCGTCGACGCGTCAAGGGGCACATGAAGTGAGACAAGATCGGATTGAGCGAGCAACTCCTGCAGCGGCACTGGCGTGACCTGATTCGCTGCGTAGAAGTCAGGGTAGTCGCGAACGTCGTGGACGAGCACGCGGCAACCGAACGGCTTGAGCATCGCCACGAGGTCCTGTCCCACGAAACCGCAGCCTATGATGCCGATCGTGCGGCCAGTCAGTTGCCGACCGACAAGCTTCTGCCAGTTTCCCTCACGAAGCAGGGAAGTGGTCTCGGGCACACGATGTAGCAGCCCGATAGCAAACGACAGTGTGAGCTCGGCGACAGACCGGCGATTAACCCCTCCGGTCCAGCCGAGTCTGATGCCACGCCTCGTGAGAGCGTCGATGTCGAGCCCGTCAAGGCCGACACCATACTTGCTGACTATCTTCAGCTCAGGCAGTTGCGATAGGACCCAGTCGTCAACACGCTCGAGTCCGATAATCGCACGGTCGTGGCCACGCAAGAGTTCTACCAGAGCGTCCCCAGCAAGCAGCGCGGACGAGTCGCTGAATGTGACGTTAGGATAGCGAGCCGTCAATTCCGCTCGCAGCGCGGTGTTACGGGCGAAAGAACGAGCAGCTACAGCAATTTTGGTCATAGCGTAAGGTAACGGTCGAGAGCATTTTGCCACGTGGGCATCACATAGCCGGCACGCGCGAGCTTGGCGTTGCTCAGCGCCGCATACTGCGGCCGAGCGGCTCGCAGAGAGACGTCATGGATCGACACGGGACTCAAGGCCGTCACGGGCGCACCGAGCTTGGAAGCGATCTCCATGCCGACGTCAAACCAAGTTCCATGTCCGGCGTTGACACAGTGATAAACGCCCCACTGTGGTTGGGTCTCAAGCATGAATGCTGACGCATCTGCGACATCGGTTACGAAGCTCGGTGAAACGACTCGGTCAAAAAATACTGGCGGCGGCACACCAGACCTTACCCCATTGACAATGCGATCGATGCTGCTCTTGCGGTTGGGACCGCCGAACAGGCTTTCGACGCGAAGCACGTAGTGCCGCGGCGTTTCCGCCGCGAACCATTCGCCGACCAGCTTTGACTGCGCGTAAACGCTGCGCGGCTCCGGCGCGTCCGCCTCCGAATACGGCGTGCTGCTCGTGCCGGCAAAGACGAAGTCGGTGCTGTAGTGCAGGAACACCGCGTCGAGGGCCGCGGCCGCGCGCGACAGCGTGCCGACCGCCATGGCGTTCACCTCGAAGGCGGTCACCTGGTCGTCCTCGGCCTGATCGACGTTGTTGTAGCCGGAGCAGTTGACGATGGCCTCGGGAGCCAGTCGGGCGACCGCGTCGCGCACGGCGGCGTGGTGCGTGAGGTCCACGTCGGCCCGGACCCAGGCAGTGACGTCGTGGCTGGCCCGGAGTCTCGCCACCATGGCCTGGCCCAGCTGGCCCGCGGCGCCGACAATCAGCACCTTCATCGCCGGACGCGCTCCTTCACCGCGGCGCGCGTTTCGCGATCGGCTTCGCGGCGGCGCAGGGTCTCGCGCTTGTCGTGCGCTTCCTTGCCGCGTGCCAGGGCGAGGCCGACCTTGATCTTGCCGTTCTTGAAATACAGACGCATCGGCACCAGCGTCAGGCCTTTTTCGACCGTCTTGCCGATCAGTTTGCGGATCTCGTACTTGTGCAGCAGCAGCCGCCGCTTCCGCTTGGGATCGTGATCAACGTAGCCGCGGTGGCTGTAGGGATTAATGTGCACGTTGAACAGCCACACCTCGCCACGATCCACGCGCGCGAAGCTGTCGCGCAGGTTGGCCTGGCCCTCGCGAATGCCCTTCACTTCGGTGCCCAGCAACTCGATGCCTGCCTCGAAGGTTTCGAGGATGTGGTAGTCGAAGAACGCTTTGCGATTGTCGGCAATCGGTTGAATGACGTCCTCGCCATCCTTCTTGTCGCTCTTCTTGCTCTCGGTCGCCTTCTTCGCGCTCATCTCGATGCACCGTCGCGCGCCATGGCCATCTGCGCCGCCAGCTTCACCGCAGCAATCATGCTGCCTGCATCTGCGACGCCCTTGCCGGCAATGTCGAAGGCCGTGCCGTGATCGACCGATGTGCGGATGATCGGCAGTCCGATCGTCACGTTGACCGCATGCCCGAAGGCCAGCAGCTTCACGGGGATCAAACCCTGATCGTGATAGCACGCCAACACGCAGTCGAACTCGCCGCGGGAGGCGCGCACGAACACCGTGTCGCCCGGAATCGGTCCCGTCAGGTCAATGCCATTCGCGCGCGCCCGTTCGACCGCGGGGGCCAACACACGATCGTCTTCCGTCCCGATCACGCCGTTCTCTCCGGCATGCGGGTTCAACCCGGCAATGGCGAGACGCGGACGCGGCATCCCAAACGAATGCATCGCGTCGACCGTCAGGCCGATCGTGCGATCGACCAGCGCCGGAGTCAGCCGCGAGGCCACTTCGCTGAGGGGAATGTGCACAGTGATCAGGACCACTTTCAGTTGCGGCGAGTGAAACATCATCGCCACGTCAACGTCGCCGCACAAATGGGCGAGCAGGTCGGTATGCCCTTTCCACTCGAGGCCTGCCTGCGCAAAGGCCAGCTTGTTGACCGGCGCGGTCGCAATGGCGTCCACGTCACCGCGCTTGGCGGCATCCACGGCGCGCACGAGCGTGTCGAACGCGGCGCGGCCCGCGGCGGCGGAGACTTCACCGGCGCGAATCGACGGATCCGCCGGCGGCGCAAAGATGACCGGCTGGCACACCGCGGTCACCGCTGGATCACTCGCCGCTTTCTGCGCGATCTCGGGACCAATCCCTGCAGGATCACCGACGGTAATCGCGATTCGTGGCAATGCCCGTTCGCCTGTTCGCCTGTTGGCCTGTTGGCCTGCGTCCATCACATCTGCACCGCCAGCCACTCGGTGACGACCTTCGTGCCGGCGTTGCGTTCAAGTGCGGTCAAGGCGCGGTCGACCGCGCCGAATGCCGTGCGAGCGCGATCGCCGGCGTACGAACGCGCCAGCGCTTCCAGGTCGCCCAACAGCAGCGGATTCGCAAGCACCGCGCGATCGGCGCCGGCATTGATCGCCTCCAAATCGCGCAGCATCGACGCCATCAGGCGCAGCACCAGCGCCACCTCTTCGCGCGAGCGTTCCTTCTTCGACGATCCCGCGCCGCTGTGCAGGGCAGACGCCGCTTGCAACCGTGACTGCGCATCGCTTCGGCCGGCCGAGTGCTGCAACAAGCCAATGGCCAGCTCGCGGAACATCGACAAGTCGTTGTCGATCAAGGCCAGCGCCTGCCCCAGGCTGCCGTCGGCCAGCGGCGCCGCCTGGCGCGCGTCGGCATCGCTGTATTCGTGGTCGCGCGTCAACGCCGACGACACTTCGGCGGCCGTCAGGCGGCCAAACCGCAGACGCATGCAGCGCGATCGCACGGTCTGCAGCAACGCACCCGGCACCGCCGACGTCAGGATGAACATCGTCCCCGGCGGCGGCTCCTCGAGGGACTTCAGCAGGGAGTTCTGGGCGGACGTTTCCAGCGTGTCGGCTTCGCGAATCAGGACCACGCGCAAGCGGCCTTCGAACGGCCTGAAGCCAGTCTTCGACAGCACGTCGCGAACCGGTTCGATCTTGATCGAGGCGCGATCATCGGGCTGCAGCATGATCACGTCGACGTGAACGCCGCGAGCGATGCGGTCGCACGCCCGGCACTTGCCACACGCGTCGACCGCCAGGTCGCCACCCTTGACCCGTTCGAGACAGTTGATTGCTTGTGCCGTCGCCCGCGCCACAGCCCACTTGCCGACGCCGGATGGACCGGCGAACAGCAGGGTCGGCGGCAGAGAATCGCGCTCAATCGCCCGCGCAATCAGCGTCGTCAAACGCCGGTGCCCAATGATGTCGCGCAGCAGCATGCCTGTCTGCTGATTCTAACGCAGTGATGAGCACAGAGTTTGCCGTCAGCCGCGCAATGGCAGTGAGACGACGAACGTTGAGCCGGCTGGGGACGAGCGCGCGAGCGTCACGTCGCCGCCATGTGCGCGAGCGATCCAGCGGGCCAGCGCCAGGCCAAGGCCGGCGCCCTCCCTGGCACTGGAACGACGTGAGGCGTCGCCGCGGAAGAAACGTTCGAAAATCTTTTCGCGGATCTCCGCCGGTATGCCCGCCCCCTGGTCCTTCACGGCCACGGCATACCCTGTATCCGTCTGATCGAGCTCCACACGCACGGAACTGTCGGGGGGCGTGTGCCGACAGGCGTTGTCGACCAGGTTCACAACCATCCGCCGGATCAGTTCCTCGTCGCCGTTGAACGCCGCCGAAGGCACCAGGCCCACCTCGATCGATATCCGTCGAGTCGCCGCGATCACGCGGGCCGCTCTCACGACCTCGTCGATCACTTCGTCGAGATACATCGCCATCGATCGCACCGGGTAGGTGCCGGCATCCGCACGGGCCAGCGTGAACATGTCGTCAACGACTCGCGACAGCCGGGCCACCTGCTGTTCCACGATCGCGAGGGCGTCGCGGTACTCAGACTCTTCGCGATGGGGTTGCTGCAAGGTGACCGCCGCCGCCGTGCGCGTGGTCGTCACCGGCGTGCGCAGTTCGTGGGAAGCGTCGGCCATGAACTGCCGCTGTTGCACGAGCGACCCCTCGACTCTTCCAAGCAGTTCGTTGAAGGTCTCAGCCAGCTTGCCAAGTTCATCGCGCGGGTTGGCTACCGGCAATCGCTCGCCGAGGTTCTCCACGCCGATTCGTCGCGCCCTGTCGGCCATCGCCACCACAGGAGCGAGGCTCTTCCGCGCCAGGAACGATCCGCCGAGCACCGCGAGGGCAAGCGCGAGCGGAACCACGTACGCGAGGCTGCGCCGCAGGAACTCGAGTTCCTCGTCCATCGGCTCGAGGTCGGCGCCGACCACCACGATGTATTTGACAGGAGGGATCGAGACGCTTCGAAAGGCGAGACGATGGCGATCGTCGCCGTCGGATTCGATGACCGTCTGAAGCAGTTCTTCGGAATCGGGGATCTCGGCGAGTGGCGGCAGCGCGATCGCCAGTTCACCGTCGCGCCCGCTCTCAGCAATCAGCCGGCCCTGCAGGTCGTAGATGGCGAGCATCTGTTCGCTGGACGCCTGTTCAGCCGCAGTGCTCCTGGCCGCGTCCGCGTAGTCTTGCCCCTCGCCGAGATCGTTCGAAAGCGACGTCATGGCAATCCGGACGCCGGCGTGCAGATTGTCGTCCACGCGCACGAACAGCGAGCGCGCGAGCAGGAAGTAGATCAGCCCGCAAACGGTGCCCAGCGCCACGGCCAGCACGCTGACGTAATACAGCGTCAGCCTGCCGCGAACGCTTTCAATCTTCAGCGCCGTCAGCATTGCTCACGTCGAGCATGTATCCGGAGCCTCGTCGCGTATGAATCAGCTTCACGGCATGGCCATTGTCAATTTTTCTGCGCAGGCGTTGCACGTACACTTCGATCAAGTTCGACATCGGATCGAAGCTGTCGTCCCAGACATGCTCGGCAATGTCACCACGACCCGCGATCTCGCCGCGACGCCGCGCGAGGTACTCGAGCAGCCCGTATTCCTTTGTGGTGAGTTGGATGCGCTTCCCGGCGCGCTCGACGGTGCGGGCCTGGATATCGACGGTGAGATCGTCGATCGCGATCACCGGCGAAGCCAGCGCGGGTCCCCTCCGCAACAGCGCGCGCACCCGCGCCAGCAGCTCGGGAAAGTGGTACGGCTTCGACAGGTAGTCGTCGGCGCCGGCGTCGAGTCCGTCCACTCGCTGATCAGGTTCTCCTCGGGCAGTGAGCATCAGAACTGGTGTCGCCACGCCCTCGTCTCGCAAGCGTCCGCACAACTCGAGTCCACTCATGCCGGGAAGCATCACGTCGAGGACCAGCAGATCGTAGTCGTTGATCGACGCCTGTTCGAATGCGGCGTCGCCATCCCCCGCGACGTCCACCGCGTACGAGTGCTCGCGCAGTCCTTTCGCGAGGACGGCCGCTGCGACGGGCTCGTCTTCAACTACCAAAATTCTCATGAGGTGGAGCGGCGGTCGGCGAACTCGAGTCCCTGGGCGATCTTGGCCTTGATCTTTCTCACGAAGCGTTCCGTCTGTTGCGGTGTGTATCCGCCGGCGCGAAACGCGTCGCGCCACTGTTCATCGCTCAGGCGGCTCAGCAAGCGGCAGGTCCAGGCGACATCTTCCAGGCTCACCGTCTTGTTCACGTCGCGATAGATGCCGCTGTAGTCAAACTTCGGCCGCTGTTCACTGTCGACCTCTCTGATGAACTGCTGGCTCTCAAACCCCTCGATGTCGTTGCGCGTGCCTTGTCCGAATCCTCGCAGCCGAAACCATTTCAGGATGCCGGGGTACTTCGTGCGTCCAAGCGATGCACCCAGATCGCGCACCACGAACACACGGCTCACGCCGTCAACCGGCGTGGCCAACTCGTAGATCTTGTTGTTTGATGTTTTCCAGTCCCAATTATTGAAGAGCAAGTTGGCGACGATGAGTCCGCCGTACTCGCGTCGACCAACAAACGGATTCTCGTACCATGACCAGTCGCCCGTCGCTTTCTTCCCCTCGAGATCCGGACGGAACCGGCCGGCCTCTTGCGGGCCTGACACCTGCCCCTTCAACGGCCATTCCTTGAGGTAATACGTCGGAGGCTGGTGAAATCCAATCGCCCAGAGAATGCGCGACACCACCACTTCGGTCTGCGCTTCGGGCCCGGTCTTCACGCTCCACTCAACGCCCTTGCTGTCTCGAACGTCGAAGCCCGGACTCCACCCTGTGGTGTCGGCCAGGACGAACTCGAACGCGGTGTCGGTGGGCAGTAGTTCCCTGCCTCCAGGACCGTGAAAGAGATCTCGCCGCTCGAGATCACGCGGTTCCTGCCATAACTGGTCGATCGTGGCGGCTGGATCCGGCGCGAGCTTCACGTCGCGCATCATCCGACCGCATCCCGCAAGCGCGAGCACACACGCGACGACGATCAGGCTGTAGCGCTTCATTTGCCCCTCGATGTTGGATTGCACGAGAACCGCGCAAAGGTGCCCGGCTGTCCCTTGCCGCCGCCTTCGCCAGCCAGGAACACCGTGTTGTCGCCGCCAAGCGCGACGCCTTCGCCTTGCGGCTCCCGCAACGAGCGCAGGTCGATCGTGGCCGCGGCCTTCGACGCGCCTGTCAGCAGATCCGATGGATAGAACATCAACGCCTCTTTTGTCCGCAACGCGATCCATTCCCCGTCAGGAGACACCGAGCCGTCGGTGATTCGCTCCGCCTGACTCGGCTTTGAGGACAACTGCACGACTCGTTCCAACTTCACCGTGGCGCCGGGCTGCAGTTGCGCCGGGAATCGGTAGATGGCGATCGGGCCTGTGTCGCCCTTGGTCACGATGTACAACCGTCCGTTCGCAATCAGGAGCGCCTCGGCGTCGTGTCCGCCGTCTGGATAGGTGGCGTGAATCGCTTCCGCCGCCACTGTTCGGCTTGACGCTTCAGGTTCGATGGCTCGATAAATCGTGACGCGCGAACGCTTCCCTTCGTTGTCGCCGATGTCGCCGATGTAGAGGCACAATCCTGCCGCGCACGGTCCAACAGCTACCGCTTCCCAGTCCTGGACTGATGCGCCAGTCACGGCGACCTGCGTTGTGACGCTGCCCCGCTCATCGAGCGCCGTGAGGATCGGCTTGCCCGAATCGTTGTGCGCCCAGAGCCGTCCAGGAACTTTCTTGCTGATGGCGAGGCCACTTGCCTCAGCAAGGCCCGCTGGGCGCGCGAGGGTTCCACTCGGGACACATTGCGTGGTCTGCCCGGCACCAGCCGACGTCGCGATGAATGCGATGGCCGCCGCGATGACGGCGCTACGAATACGTGTTTTCACAATCAACTCCACGAGCTCACCGTATCGCTTGCAACATGAATGCTGAATGAACCCACCGGCTCAGCCGTGCGGCAACTTGGCTCCGGTGTTGCTATCGTTGGGCGTCAAGGAGACGTACGTGATCAAGCTGCCGAGCTTGTTGGTCCTAGTAGTCGCGGTCGGCGCAGCCGCTCAGGAGTCTCGTTCGATATCGAACGTGTTGCCGGCCGCCGCGACCAAAAAGTTGGCCGAGAGCCTCGCCGCCGCGAAGCCTCGCGCGCAGCACCTGTGGCGAGATACGCCTCCGATCGCCAAGGATGGAAGGATCAACGCTTACATCGAAATTTCACGTGGCGACTTGCGCAAGTGGGAGTTCAACATCGCCAGGCACGAGCGCGCGATCGATCGCATGATCCCCGAGTCGATCGGTGGCTATCCGATCAACTACGGCATCGTTCCGCAGACGGTGTCGTATGACGGCGACCCGTTCGACGTCCTGGTGCTCGGGCCGCCGATCGAGGGCGGGACGATGGTCAGTGGAATTTCGGTTGGCGTGATGTTGATGGAAGACGATCACATCGACGACGCGAAGGTGGTGATCACGCCGCATGACGCCGCCGGCAAGCCGCTCTACGAATTGACCGATGCGGTGAAGAAGGAACTCCACGACTTCTTCACGCGCTACAAGCGGCATATTCCGGGGGCGTCGACCAGCGTTCCAGGATGGGCGTCACGCGTGCACGGCCTCGCGCTGGTGCACCAGACGCACACGTTTTTCTCCCAGTGCGCCGGGCGCTCTGGGGATTGCCTCGCGACCCGCCATAAATGACGGATTGACGCCCGGCCGTGCGGCTGACTACAATCGGAGATTCCGGGGTGTCGGGCGGTTAGCTCAGTTGGTAGAGCACCGGCTTTACACGCCGGCTGTCAGGGGTTCGAGTCCCTTACCGCCCACCAGCATCTCTTGACCACGCTCCGCGCGGTCGGTTTGAATGGTGGAGATTGATGGTTCTCGATCGAGTGGTGACAACTCGATCAATCAAGGACTCATCAATCTGCAATTGGCAATTCCCCTCAGGGGGGTGGTAGTTCAGTTGGTTAGAACGCTGCCCTGTCACGGCAGAGGCCGCGGGTTCGAGTCCCGTCCACCCCGCCATTTACTCTTCATTCTTTTAGCTCTAGCAAAGCCGAAGAGAAGGGCACGTGTTCGTGAGCACGCCGCGAAACAGGGCTACAATTTTCGCGAATGACGAGTTGGGCAACGCTGTGGATGGCTCGGCCTCTGTGGCAACGAACTCTCCTGGTAGCGATTCCGCCCCTGTTCCTGCATCTGCTCCGCCTCGGTACCGCACCGGTCCACCTGACACACGATGAGGTGGTCTTCGCCTTGAACGCTCATACCATCGCCACCGAAGGCCGTGGCATGGACGGCGCGTCCTGGCCGATCTACTTTCACATCGTCGACAACTTCTACTCCACGCCGCTCGTCATCTACTTCCCGGCCCTGTTCCAGCTGCTGTTCGAGCCAACGCCCGCTGTTATCCGGCTGCCGTCCGCGATCATCGGCGCGATCGACGTCGTGCTCGTATACCTCGTGGCCCGCCGGCTGCTTCGATCCGAAGCGGCGGCGCTATTGGCCGCAACGCTGTTGGCGCTCACACCAGCGCACCTGATCCACGCTCGGCTTGGTGTCGATCACCTGTATCCGCCGATCTTCGTGATGGCGGCCTTGCTCTGTGCCCTGCGATTTGAAGACGACCCGACGAAGCCGCGCTGGTTGTTTGCCGCCGGCGCGCTGCTCGGCGTGGGCACCTATTCGTATCTCGGCGCCCTGGCAGGGATGCCGGTCCATCTGGCGGTGTTTGTCGTGGTGCTTTGTCTCGCAGCGCCACAAGGGTGGCGTCGCGCGGCTCTACTCGTGGGCGGATACGCGTTGGCGGTCGCCCCTTTATTGGCTTGGCTGCTGACGCACCCGAACCAGCTTGGACAGCAAGTCGGCATGTACAACATCGCGCAAGCCGATCGCGGCGTGTTGCAAGGAGCGCTGCAACACCTCAGTTACTACAGGCTGATCGAGCACCTGCGCGTGTACCACGAATTCTTCAATCCGTCGTACCTGTTCTTTAGCGGAGACTCGAGCCTGATCGACTCGACCCGCAAGTCGGGTGTGTTGCTGGTGCCGGCGGCGATTTTCCTCGCAGTTGGTGTCAACGCCATCCTCAACACCATGCGGTCGCGAACCTCACTGCTGGTGTTGCTGACGTGTCTCGCGGCTCCAGTCTCGGCCCTCCTGGTTGGCGAAGTGAAGGTGAATCGAGCGCTGGTGCTGTTGCCGATCGCCGCGCTGATCTGCGGCTATGGGATCGCGACAATGCGGCAGTGGCGCGGGGCGTGGCCGCGGCGCCTGATCGCCGCCACGATGCTTCTGGCGACCGTGCAGTTCGCATATTTCTACTGGGACTATCACGGAGACTACCGCCATCGAACGGGCTACTGGTTCGAACGCAATCGGGTTGGAGCGTTCGAGCGGGTCGCCACTGAGATGGCGTCGGATCCGTCCCTCGTCTTCTACGTTCCCTCGAGCCCGCGCTGGATCTTCGAGTCGTGGCAGCTCTATCTCTTCGAGAAAGGGCAGGAGCGGTGGATCGACAGGACCCGCAGTTTCGCGCCCGGAGTTGAGCCGATTCCCTCGACCGCGGTCAGCATGCTGGCGGTTGATCAAAGCGGGGCGATCCTGGAAGGCGAGGCTGGGCAACACGACACAGTGTCGATTACTGAAATCGACGGAACGCCGGCTTTCAAAGTGCTGTTACCGCGGCAGATCCGATAGGCGTACGCGAGCGTTCTGAGTTTTAGAAGTAGATCTTTGCGGAGAGGATCAGCAGGCCGGACACGAGGCCCGCAATGGTGTGGTGCTCGCGGTTATGAATGGCTCGCTGCCAACTGAACACGCGCTCGACTCTTGGCGCGCGCTTCTCGGCATACGCGTCATAGGCGTCGCCAAACTTCTCACGCAGATGCGCCTCTTCACTCTTCATCGCCGCCGTCAACGTCAGCGCCAGGTAGGCGATGACGATAGCCGCGACAACGCCATTGTTTGCGACGATGGCGAGACCGATACCGATCAGTGATGAGCCGAGGTACAGGGGATGCCTGGTGTAGCGATACGGTCCAGATTGCGTGACCTCTTTGCTCTTTTCGAGGTGCCCCGCCGCCCACAACCGAATCAACTCGCCGATCGCCGCCACTGTCGCGCCAAGGACGAGCGACATCAGGTTCGGAGTCGCGAGCCACATGACCACGGCCGCAAAGACAAATCCGAGAGTGACGCGCCAACGCGCGAGCAGGCGAATCATTGCGCGGCCGCCTTGAGTCTCTGCTCGGCAGCCGCGGCTACATCATCCAGCGTGATTTCGTTGATACATGGCGCACCGCGCAGGCACTGACGCTTGTGATGGCACACGCACACCATCGCCTTCGAGATCACCGCATCGTTGGTGTCCCATGGGCCGTTGCGTTCGGGCCACGTGGGCCCATACAAGCCGACGAGCGGCGTGCCCATTGCTGCGGCGATATGGAGCGGACCGGTATCGCCGGACACCACGAGCGCCGCTTCGCGCAGCAGCACCGCGAGATCAGCGACCGAGGTCGGAGGCGCCGGAGTCGCGGCTCCGTTAGACGCTGCCGCGATCGTGTCCGCGAGTTCACGCTCGGACGGCCCCCAGGTGATCATCGACGACAGCCCTGTGCGTTCGCGCAGTTTCGCCGCAAGCGCCCCGAACTGCTCTGGCGGCCATCGCTTGTTCGGCCACGCCGCGCCTGGATTCAACACCACATAGCGCTTGGCGCCCGCCGATTGAATCGCGGCCATGGTCTCTGTCGACGCTTGAGGCTGCAGCGGCATCTCGATGTCGGTTGAGTCGATCCCCAGCGCGGTCAGCAGCGACAGATTCTTGTAAATGACGTGCTGATGGCCCGATGGCCCGATGGCCCGATGGCCCGATGAAACCGTTTCCGTATAGAACGTAGCGGCCTGCGACTCTCGCACGTTGGCCTTGTCAAACCCGATGATGCGCTTCGCACCGGACGATCGCGCCCAACCAGCAGATTTCAGCAAGCCTTGAAGATCGAGCGCGCAGTCGTACTCTTGCGAACGAAGGTGCGCCACTGCCTGCACGTAGCCGAGCGCCCCACCAAACGACACGGCCTCAGCAGTCGAGAAACTATTGCGAGCGCGGCCGATGATGCGCCTGCGGAGTCCACTTGTTATTGAAAGAATAGCGGCGTAGTTCTCCTCGACCATCCAGTCCACTTCGGCGGACGGCATCGCCTTCTTGATTGCAGACAGCACCGGCAGGGCGTGAACGATGTCGCCAAGCGCACTGAGGCGCACGATCAGGATCTTCATTTGAGACGCGACAGCAGGTCGCTGGTCGAGTGAGCCTTCGGATCACCGACGATCGCAATGCGGCCGCCATACGCACGCACGGTTTCGCGCTCGGGAACGGTATCCACTGTGTAGTCGGTGCCCTTGCAGTGCACGTCGGGCTTGAGCAATTCAAGTAGCGGCGTGACTGTGGGCTCGTCAAAGATCAACACGTAATCAACAACACGCAAAGCCGCAACAAGTTCGGCGCGATCTGCTTCAGCAAGGACGGGACGATTCGGCCCCTTCAGTCCGCGCACGGACGAATCGCTGTTGACCGCCACGATCAGGCGATCGCCTTCCCTCTTTGCGCCTTCGAGATAGCGAACATGGCCAACGTGCAGCAGGTCGAACGCGCCATTTGCGAACACGATCGTCAGTTTCTGCGTACGGTCGGCCCGCACCAGCTCAACCAATTTCGCCCGATCGACAACGGATCCGCTCATGGAATAAGGGGTCGGGACTATTTTCGTCTATGACGAGCCGCTTGTCGCGGTCGAGAGGAAATTAGTCCCGACCCCGGACAGCTCGCCGCAATTCGGTTGCTGAGACGGTGGCGGTGCCGCGCTTCATCACCACGAGTCCGCCGGCGTAGTTGGCGAGGCGGGCCGCCTCCTCGAAGGTAGCGCCGGCCGCAAGAGCCAGCGTCATCGTCGCCATCACGGTGTCGCCGGCGCCGGTGACGTCCGCGATCTGGTCGGAGCCGAAGATCGGAATGTGAACGGTCGGCTTGCCGGACTCAAACAGCGCCATGCCGCGGCTGCCGCGGGTGATCAACACGCTCGTCATGCGCGTGCGCTTCAGCAGCGCGCGACCGGCGCGTTCGAGCGCCGCCTTGTTATCGTCGATCCGCACACCGAGCACCTGCTCGACCTCGGATTCATTCGGCGTGCACGCCGTCAGGCCGCGGTAGCGCGTCAGCGCGTAGCGCGAGTCGATGAGGATCGGCACGAGCCGCTTCTTTGATTTCAGCGACGCAGCAAGCTCCGCAACGAATCGCGGCTGCACGAGTCCGGACCCGTAGTCTGAAATCAGGACGGCATCGGCATTCTTGATCGCCCTGCGGGCTGCGCGTTCGGCAACCGCGCGTTGCGCGTCGGTGACCGGCTCGCTCGTATAGCGGTCGATGCGGACGACCTGTTGCTTCGCAGAGTGGATGCCGCCGGCGAGAATGCGCGTCTTCAGCGGCGTCCGATATCCGCCGGGACGGCTCAGCCCCGCACGTTCGACCGCGCGCGGCAGGACCTTGAACAATCGGCGACCGGCTTCATCGCGGCCGGCCAGCGACACAAGGCGGACGATGCCGCCGAGGCTCGCGACGTTGTTGGCGGCGTTGCCGGCGCCACCAGGCACGATCTCGGTGGCGTCGTATTCAAGGATCAGGACCGGCGCCTCGCGAGAGACACGGGCTATGCGGCCATAGACGAATTCGTCGGCGATCAAATCACCGAACACCACGACGCGTTTGCCCTTGCAGGCCGCAATCAGGGCAAGCAGTCGCTCGGCTTCCATGCGTTCAGCCATTATGAAGGATTGCCCTGGCCAAGGATCACCGAAACCGCGTGAATCAGGTTGTCGCAGATCGCATCGACCTTCTGCCCTGCCGGACGCTTTTGCTCCTGTTCTGCTCCCCATCCCGTGCGCAACAGGATTGAACGCGCACCGACGGCGTGGCCAAGATTGACGTCGAGCCACTTGTCGCCCACGACCCACGACTGCTTCGGATCAACGCCAAGATCACGCACCGCGTCCTCGACCATGCCCGGCGACGGTTTGCGGCACCGGCATTCAACCGCGAACTCCTTCACGCTGCCGCGGGGATGGTGCGTGCAGTAATACAGTGCATCCAGATCGGCGCCGGCAGGCTGCAAGCGGCGACGCATTTCGTCGTGGCAGATCTGGACGAACCCCGGATCGATCAGACCCTGCGCGATCCCTGACTGGTTCGTCACGATCACCAGCACGTAGCCCGCTCGCTTCAACAACCGCAACGCGTCAGCCGTCCACGGATACAGCTCGAGATCCTCGAGGCGATGGAGGTAGCCGACATCGACGTTCAGGGTGCCGTCACGATCAAGGAATATCGCGCGCTTCATATCAAATGGCTTCAAAGACCTCTCGCGCGGAAATGCGCGTCATGCAGCGATGATCGATCGGGCATTCACGAAGCATACAAGGCCGGCAGAACACATCGTGCGTGATCACCGTCGGCTTCGGAGCGTCAGGGCCGGACGCCAGGGGGAAGGTGTGTGTCTCGCGGGTCGGTCCAAACACCGCGACTACCTTCGTACCGACAGCGCCCGCGAGATGCATCGCACCGGAATCATTCGAGACCACCGCGCGAGCCTCGCCCAGAATGCCCGCCAGTGACGGGAGGTCGCTCTTTCCTGACAAGTCGATCAATCGATTCAACCGCGTCCCGGACTTCGGCATCAGCGAACTGATCTGCTCGCATGCCGGCCGATCGGCAGCGGTGCCCACCATCAGCACGCTCCAGCCACGATCACCGATGATCGTCGCCGCGAGCTCCGCGAAGCGCTGCGGGAGCCATTGTTTCGCGCCGCCGTACGCCGCTCCCGGAGCGAACACCACGAATGGCTCATCGGGATCGAGACCGATTTCCTTCAGCAACTGCTGCGCACGCTCCCGATTGGGATGGACGCGGGCGAACGGCTCGCCCTGCGCCATTCCAAGTGCGGTGGTCAGCGCTTGGTAATAGGCGCGCTGATGCATGGCTACTGATGGCTTTGGGATCGCGCGAGTCAGCCAACCAGCGCGGCGATCCGTCGCAAAGCCCCATCGCTCCGCAATCGACGCCTTCGAAGTGGTGAACGCCGTCGCGAAGGAGTTTGGCAGCAGCAGCGCGGTATCGAACCCGCCATCGGCCAGCACCCGCGCATCATCCTTCCAACCAGTGAGCGCTCGCATTCCGCCCCCACCCGACAGCGTGACCACCTGATCAACGCCCTGCACCATCGTGAACACCGGCGCGACTGACTTGCGCGCCGCGACCGCAAGATGCGCGTCCGGGAAATGACGGCGCACATCCGCGATCGCCGGCAACGCCATCACGGCGTCACCAAGCCAATTGGGCGCGAGTATGACGACCCGCCTCGTCATGCCCCCTGATCCCCGATCCCTGATCCCTGATCCCTGTCCTCGTTCTTGGCCTTGGGGAACATGCCGGGCGTGTTCGGTGTCGGCGCGTCGCGCCACCGCCGGTGCATCCACAACCAGAGTTCTGGCTTCTTGCGCACGTGCATCTCGAGCACATCGGTGCACCGCTGCGTGAACTCTCGAATCGCCTCAGGACCATCGCCCTGCGGAGGTTCCACCGGTGATTCGTAGATGAACTTATAGCGACCGCCAGGCAGCGGCTCGGCGAACACCGGGATCACGGCGGCGCCGGTGCGCATCGCCAGGGCCGCAAGCGTCGATGTCGTCGCCGCAGGCCGGCGGAAGAAGTTCACCCAGATTGCGTCTGGGCTGTGCATGTGCTGATCGATCAGCAGCGCCACCCCTTCTCCGGCGGCGAGGGTCTTCAGCACGCGCCGCACGGCGCCCTGGCGGTAGATCACGTGATTGCCGGTCGACGTGCGAATGCGTTCGAGCAGATCGTTCAAGCGTACGTTGTCCAGCGATCGCGCCAACACGCCGATCGGACGCAGCGCGACCGCATGCGCCATCGCCTGGCATTCCCAAAATCCGAAATGCCCGGTGAAGAACAGCACGCCCTTGCCCTTCGCATATGCCAGACGAACGCGCTCATCACCCTCATATTCCGCGAGCGCAATCATCTTGTCCGGCGAGAGTGCGCTGAACGTCAACAGCTTCAGCAACACCTGCCCAAAGTGCGCGAAGGTCGCGCGCGCAATCGCGCGCCGTTCGCGAGCCGTCCGGTTCGGAAAGCACTGCTCGAGGTTCGTCAGGGTCACGCGGCGATGCGCGCGATCGACCGCATAGAACATCAGGCCAAGCACGGTGCCCCATCCGCGCACCATGGCGTCTGGCAGACGCGTCGCAATCCCGCGAACGATGACGACCGACCAGTACTCGATCGATTCGCGCACTAGAGCACCGCCTTCACGGTCGCAAACAGCGGATCTGGCGGATCAAAGGAGACGATCAGCGGAACTCGAAAGAGCGCAAACGGCAACGCGCCAAACGATTCGAACCGCACGGCATCTTTATCGGTGGTGAACACCGCATCAGCGCCACATGCCGATGCCTTCGCGACAATCGCGCCGACATCCGCCGCTGTATAGCGATGGTGGTCGCGAAACGTCAGCGAATCTACAACGTTCCAGCCCGCGTCCTTCAGGCAGGAGATGAAACGGTCAGGATGCGCGATGCCGGCAACCGCGAAAACGCTCTTGCACTCCCTGATCCCTGATCCCTGATCCCTGATCGCTATCGGCTCGCCAAGACTCCGGCGAGCCCCGCACGACTGCGAGATGCCCAGCGTCCATGCTTCCGCCGAAGCAGCACCGGCGTTCGCATCCGACACGACGAGCACTTGCGCACGCGCGGCCGCATCCATCGGCTCACGCAGCCGGCCGATCGGAATCACCTTGCCGTTCGGGATCTCGCCAATCGTCGTCACCAGCACGTCGACGTCGCGCGCCAGTTCCAGATGCTGAAATCCATCGTCGAGCACGTGCACGGTGGCGCCAAGTTGTTGTTCGGCGAGCGTGCCCGAGAGATATCGCTCCGGCGAGACGCACACGATCGCACCCGGAACCTGGCGTGCCAGCATCATCGGCTCATCGCCCGACTGATCGATAGTCGACAGGATCGATTCGCCGTCGGTGACGACCACCACACCGTCGACATTGTCGGCGCGCGCGTAACCGCGGCTGAGAATCGCTGGACGGTGTCCCTGGGTAATTAGCCACTGCGCGATCGAGGCAACCACCGGGGTTTTTCCGGTGCCGCCCATCGACAGATTGCCGACGCTAATGACGGGTTTCGCGAGGTGGCGCTGCTGCCGCGGCTGGCGCTCGAAACGCCGGCGCCGCACGCGCATCACCTGCCCGTAGATGGAATCAAGCAAGGGGTCTGAAGGGCCGGACGTTGGCCGGATACGCGCGCGGTTCCTGCGGCAGCAGCGTCGCCAGCACGGTGACGCTCTTCTCATTCGCGCCGCGATTCGCTTCGACCAGCGCCCTGGCCGCGGCTCCCAGCCGCGCGCGGCGCACGGGATCACCAATCAGTGACACGAGGGCTTCGTCCAGTTCCTGGTCGTCGGCCAACTGGACGCACGCGCCGTTGGTGACGAACGCATCGGCGATTTCAAGGAAGTTCTGCATGTTCGGCCCGAACACAATCGGCTTGCCGAACACCGCGGGCTCGAGCACGTTGTGTCCACCAGTCGGAATCAGGCTGCCGCCAACGAACACGACCGTGGCGATCTGATAAATCGTGGCCAGTTCACCGATCGTGTCGAGGATCACGACGTCAACGCGCGGTTCCGCGTCGACCGCCAGATCGGAACGCCGCGCGACCTTCCATCCCTCGGAGCGAGCCAGCTGCTCGGCTTCACCAAAGCGTTCCGGATTGCGCGGCGCCAGCACGAGCAGCGTATTGGGGGCCGCAGTGCGAACGCGGCGGAACGCGCGCAGCACCGACGCTTCCTCGCCCTTCATCGTGCTGCCGGCCACAATCACCGGCCGCGATGTCGGCACCCGGAAATAGCGCAGCACCCGATCGCGAGCGCGCGCCTGCAACGCGGTTGACGATACCTCGAGCGAATCGAACTTCATGCTGCCGGTCACGACCACGCGCGCGGGATCGGCGCCAAGATCGATAAAGCGACGCGCCGACTCTTCGCCCTGCACGAGGAACTTGTCGATGTCGTCGAGCACGCGGCGCATCATCGGGCGGACCATCCGATACCGGGGAAACGATCGCGCCGACAGCCTGCCGTTGACGACCGCAGTCTTGATGCCGCGCGCGCGGCACTCACGCAGCAGGTTCGGCCAGATCTCGGTTTCCATCATGACGAACAGCTTCGGCCGCACCAGGTCGAGCGTGCGGCGCACCACGAACCCGAGATCGAACGGAAAATAGAAGACGGCGTCGACGTCCTGGACGCTGCGGCGCGCCAGTTGCTGGCCGGCCATCGTCGTCGTCGACAGAAACATGCGCAACTGCGGATGGCGGCGCTTGAGCTCGCTGATCAGCGGACGCGCCGTCAGTACCTCGCCGACCGACACGGCGTGAATCCAGATCGACTCGTCGCCGTCCATGTTGAACGACACGGGAAGATAGCCAAGGCGCTGCCCGAGGCTGCCGACGTACTTTTTGTAGCGCACCGCCTGATAGATGAACCACGGCGAGGCGAGCACCGCGATCAGCAGCACGAGAATGCTGTAAAGGCTATACATTCAAGGACTTACCGATTGTATCGGCATCCTCTGGCTTTGTCGATGCGAGTCGCCCGATCGGCCCTCTGGCGGTGACCCTTCACAAACTTGTACAATTTGTCGTTTGCCTTGGGCCCGATTCGGGGCTACAGATGGGGCAGCAACGAACTGGAGGACTGACAGGGATGGCCATCAAGGTTGGTATCAACGGGTTCGGACGCATCGGCCGCAACATTCTTCGCGCGGCACTCGCCCATCACGACGTCGACATTGTCGCCGTCAATGACCTTGCCGACACGGCCACACTGGCGCACCTGCTCAAGTACGACTCGGTCCTCGGCAACTTGTCGGTGCCGGTGAGCGCGTCGGGCGACACCATCAAGGTCGGCAGCGACTCCTTCAAGGTGTTCGCGCAAAAGGATCCTGCGCTGCTGCCGTGGAAGGACGTGGGCGTCGACATCGTATTCGAGTCGACCGGCCGCTTCACCAAGCGCGACGACGCGGCCAAGCACCTGGCCGGCGGCGCCAAGAAGGTGATCGTCACCGCGCCGGCGACCAATCCGGACGTGACCGTCGTGCTCGGTGTCAACGACGGCGACTACGACGCGTCGAAGCACTCGATCATTTCCAACGCCTCGTGCACCACCAACTGCCTTGCGCCGCTCGCCAAGGTCCTCCACGAATCCTTCGGAATCAAGAAGGGCTGGATGACGACGGTGCATGCCTATACGAACGACCAGAACCTGCTCGACCTGCCGCACAAGGACCTGCGCCGCGCGCGGGCGGCGGCGATGTCGATCATCCCGACCACCACCGGAGCGGCCAAGGCGGTTGGCGAAGTGATGCCGGCGCTCAAGGGCCGGATCGACGGCATCTCGATGCGCGTGCCGACGCCGAACGTGTCGGTCGTCGACCTGGTCGCGCTGTTCGACAAGAAGGTGACCGCCGAGGAGGTCAACGCGGCGCTGAAGAGCGCCTCGGAAGGCCCGCTGCGAGGCATCATGCAGTTTGTGACCGATCCGCTGGTCTCGATCGACTTCCGTGGCAACCCGCATTCGTCGATCATCGACGCCGCCTACACCAAGGTGATGGACGGCGACTTCGTGAAAGTCATGGCGTGGTACGACAACGAGTGGGGCTACTCGAACCGCTGCGTTGATCTGCTGAAGAAGCTTTAACTCCCAGCTCCGATAGGGCGAACCGTCAGGTTCGCCCGTGACACGATGGCCAAATATTCGATCAAGGACCTCGATCTCCGGGGCAAGCGGGTCTTCATCCGCGTCGACTTCAACGTGCCGATCAAGAACGGCGCGATCACCGACGACACCCGCATTACCTCATCGTTGCCCACGATCCGCTTCGCCCTTGATCAGGGCGCAACGGTCATCCTCGCTTCGCACCTCGGCCGGCCCAAGGGCAAACCCACGCCGGAGTTTTCGCTCAAGCCCGTGGCCGATCGCCTGAGCCAGTTGCTGGGGCGCGACGTCGTGTTTGCCGCCGACTGCATCGGCGCGCCTGCCAGGTCGGCGGTCGCCTCTGCGCACGGCGGTTCACACGTCGCCTTGCTCGAGAACCTGCGATTCCACGCGGCCGAGGAAAAGAACGATCCGGCCTTCGCGGCCAGCCTCGCCGAACTGGCCGATCTGTACGTCAACGACGCGTTCGGCGCCGCGCACCGCGCGCATGCGTCGGTCGACGGCATCGTGTCGCACTTCCCAGGCAACCGCGCGGCGGCCGGCCTGCTGATGGACAAGGAACTGCAGTATCTCGGCATGGCGCTCGGCGATCCCGAACGTCCGTTCGTGGCCGTGATCGGTGGCGCAAAGGTCTCCGACAAGATCGAAGTCATCGAGAGCATGATGGGCCGCGTCGATCGATTGCTGATCGGCGGCGCCATGGCCTACACGTTTTTCAAGGCGCTTGGCATGCCCGTCGGCAAATCGCTGGTCGAGGACGACAAGCAGGATGCGGCGCGCTCGATCATCGAACACGCCAAGGCGCGCGGCGTCGTGCTGCAACTGCCCGTCGATCACATCGTCGCCGACACGCTTGACGCCAACGCGGCAACCGCGGTGCTGAAGGTCGGCGATGCGGCAATCGGTGAGCGGATGGGCCTGGACATTGGCCCCGAGAGCGCCCGGCTGTATGCGGGCTTGCTGGCCGACGCCAGGACGGTGGTCTGGAACGGGCCCATGGGCGTGTTCGAAATGGCGCCCTTTGCGAACGGGACCCTGGCGGTTGCCAAAGCGGTCGCGGCCGTGACGGGTACGACCATCATCGGCGGCGGCGATTCAGTGGCGGCCATCAACGCGGCCGGTGTTGCGGATAAGATGACGCACATCTCGACCGGCGGCGGCGCCTCGCTCGAATTCCTGGGCGGCGCCGAACTCCCGGGCGTGGCAGCGTTGCCGAACAAGAACTGATGACTGACGACCGAACTGCAGACTGTTGATCGCACACTCTTAACTGCCGACTGTCGACTGCAGACTGATGCGCACACCTCTCATCGCCGGCAACTTCAAGATGTTCAAGACGGTCGCCGAGACCGCTTCGTACGTCACCGACCTGCGCGCGCTGATCCACACCGCCCATGGCGTGGTCGGCGTTGATGTCGTCATCGCGCCGCCCTTCACGTCACTCTCTGCGGCGGTTGAAGCGGCACGCGGCAGCGTGGTCGGCATTGCCGCGCAGAACATGCACTGGGAACGCGAAGGGGCGTTCACGGGCGAGACCAGCGGCGGCATGATCCACGGCACCGGCGCGCGGCTGGTGATCATCGGGCACTCCGAGCGACGCACGCTGTTTGGTGAGACCAACGAGACCGTCAACAAGAAGACGCACTCGGCAATTGCCGCCGGCCTCGTGCCGATCGTCTGCATCGGCGAGACGCTCGCCCAGCGCGATGCCAATGAGACGATCGCGGTGCTCGATCGCCAGATCGAACAAGGCCTCGATCGCGTAACGGGCGAGCAGTTATCCCGGATGGTGCTTGCCTATGAGCCGGTGTGGGCAATTGGCACCGGGCGCAATGCCACGCCGGCTCAGGCGGGTGAAGCGCACTTTCACATTCGCCAGCGGCTCAAGCAGTGGTTCGGGCTCGACGCCTCAGCGCGCTGCCGCGTGCTCTATGGTGGCAGCGTCAAGCCCGACAACATCGCGACGCTTATTGCCGAGCCGGATGTCGACGGCGCGCTCGTCGGGGGCGCCAGCCTCGATCCGAAGTCCTTCTTCGCCATCATCCAGGGCGCCCGCTCCACGAAGTCCTAAGTTCGACGGTTCCCTGCGCCGTGTCTGGGATTCAACTCCCGGACGTGGCACAGCTTGGCCCGAATTCTGCAGTGTCGACTGCAGGAGGGATCATGAAGATCGTTGGAATCCTACTCGTGGTACTTGGCGTGCTGGGTTTGGCAGCTGGTGGGCTCTCGTGGACCCGAACCAAGACCGTGATCGACGCGGGGCCGATCGAATTGAAAGCCACGGAGCGCGAAAGCCTGCCCATTCCCCCGATTGCGGGAGGCCTGTTGCTGGTGGCCGGCGTGGTCGTGTTGATGAAGGGTAAGTGATCCACTCAAGCTCCACCGGGTTCGGCCGATTCAAGTGGCAATGGCCACTCCACGCGCGTCCCGCCTTGTTCCCGTTCTCGTTGTCTGCCTCGTGGCGGTCGGCTGGGCCACGCCGCCTACGTCCACCTCAGCAGCGCCATCGAGAAGCTGAGATCCGGCAACGAAGCGTTTGTCGCCGATCCGGCGGGCGCGATGCCGATTACCGTCAACGGCCGTCGCGCGCTCGCGAAGGGACAGACGCCGTTTGCCTCCGTGCTGTCGTGCGCCGACTCGCGGGTGCCGCCCGAGGTGGTCTTCCACACCGGACTCGGCGAATTGTTCGTGGTGCGCGCCGCGGGCCATGTCAACGACAGCTCCGTGCTCGCCTCGCTCGAGTACGGCGCCGAGCACCTGCACATTCCACTCATCGTCGTCATGGGACACGAATCGTGCGGTGCGGTGGCGGCAACGATCGGGACACCGCCGGGCAAGTCGCTCGGCAAGAACCTAGACTACCTGATCAAGTCCATTCGGCCGGCAGTGCCGTCGGAGAAAACGTCCGACGACGCGGCGTATCTCCGAGCGGCGATCCTCAAGAACGTCGAGGAGCAGATCAATCACCTGATCGAGGACAGCGACGTCCTCCGCCACATGTTCGAGAGCGGCACGGTTGGATTCGTGGGCGCGTATTACGAACTTTCTTCCGGCCGCGTGACCTTCTCTGAACCGATCTCGCGCTCGACACAGACGACGCACCAATGAGCGAACGGATGCGCAGCATGCTGGCGGCGGTGATGCTGCTGAGCGCGGCGGCGTTCGCGGAAGCGCAGCACGACGCCAAACCGGCGGCACAGGCGCATGGAGCGCCGGCAGAGAAGGCGGCTGCCCCGAAGGCAAAGCCTGCCGACGCCCACACCGCGAAAACGGCGGACTCGCACGCGACGAAGCCGACCGACACCCACGCTCAGAAGCCCGCAGTTAGTGTGCCGGCCGGGCCGGGGAAGGCAGCCGCGCCCGCGGCCGCGCACGGCGAACCGAATGCGGGGAACGCTGCGACCACTGCCCGGCCCACGCCGCCGGTGCCGCGGCGCTCCGGCTCGAGCGTCCAGCACGCGGTGGCGAAGGTCATGGAAGCGCTCGATCGAGAATTCGGAAAGCCCGCAGCCGTCTCAACCCGCGGTCGCCGGTCATCGACGGCGACACCGAAGGCGAACAAGATTGCGGTGTCGTGGAAGATGCAGTTGGTGTGGCCGGAAGCGGACCCGCCGAGCGACCCGGTGCACGTGCAGTGGCCGGATCCAGTGCTCCAGTCCGCACCGCTGCGAGTGAGTTACGTCGGCTTCCCGAAATAGAGCACGTAGCCGTCGGCCTTCAAACTTTGGTGCGGAAGAAAGAACTCGACCCGCCTAGGTCGAGGGCGAAGCCCGAAGACCGGCTGGCTGAGTTCTTCTGACGCACCAATAAGAAAGGCCCGCCAAATGGCGGGCCTTGGCATTGGTGCGGAAGAAAGGACTCGAACCTTCACGCCCTTGTGTGCGCCAGCCCCTCAAGCTTCTACGTATGTCTGTAAAAAATTAGAAATAAACGACTTCACTATTCCATAAAACCGATCATCACCCGACTACTTCTTGCGGTCGCGGGACGGTCTGGAGTAGCGTCTTCCGCGCGATGACGCTCCGCAAACCCCTCACCTCCACGCTCACCTCCAACCGCACCCTGGCATCCATCTGCGACGGTCGGGGGCGTCTGGAACGACTCCCCACCAGCGGCATCATCTCCGCTCGGGCGTGGATACAGGGGAAGGACATTCGCAAGAGCACGGGAGAACGGACGCTGACCGCAGCAAAGCGGGTGGCGACCGAGTGGTGGCACGACCTGTCCGTCCGTGTGCGACGCGGGGAACAGGTGCATTCCCCGACCTTCGCGGACTGTGCGACCAAGTTCCTGGCGAAGCGGGAGCGGGATGCGGAGGCAGGGCTCATCAGTGCGGGGCAATACCGCAACCTGCGACAGAAAGCGGCGTTGCTGGCACCCCTGCTCGGTAGCGTGAAGGTCGCAGACATCACCGCAGACACCTTGGAGCGACTGCGTTCAACACGTGAACGCGTCAAGAACAAGCGTGGGCAACTCCTCACGAACGAGACGCTGAAGAAGGACTTCGTCTTCATCCATTCCGTGCTGACCTTCGCACGAGACACCCTGAAGGTGCTCCCGTTTGTCCCCAAGACCCCGTCCTTCACGGGGACGAAAGCACTCGTCCGTCGCGGTCGTCCCTTTTTAACCGAAGCGGAATACAAGACCCTCCACCAGCTGGCGAAGTCGCAAGCGGAAGAACCCGACCTAAATCCCCGCGTCCGTCGGCAGCGACAGGAACTCTACTGGTTCATTCTCATTTGCGTCGGCGGGGCACTACGGGTCGGGGAAGCGGAAAGCGTGCGGTGGTGCGACTGCGAACAGGTCACCCTCAAGAACGGGACGGACAAGGGCGAACCTGCGGTGCGAATGCTCGTGCTGGGGAAGCACTCGACAGGGGGCAGGCGTGAGGATGCGTATGTGCTGTTCGGGGGCGTCTATGCGTATCGGGAGATGCTGGCAGCGCGACCCGAGACCGCGACGGAGACCGACCTGCTCTTCACCGAAAGTTATCGGGAAGGGATGAAGCGGTTGCTCAAGGACGCAGGGCTCTACGAATACCGCGACCCGAAGACGGGCAAGATGCTGACGCGAGACCGAAAGTCGCTCCGACCGACGGGCATCACGCTCCGCTTGGACAAGGGCGACAACCTGTCCCACCGCGATGTGGCGAAATGGGCGCGCACCAGCGTCCAAATGGTGGCAGACTTCTACGACCAAGCGCACCCTGAGCAGGTCGCGGAGCGGGTGGCGGGGTTTCGGAACGCAAAGAACTAGGCGCTGGATGTCGACAACAGAACTGCGGCTGATGCTGGCGGACGTGGCGACCCTCTCACCTGAGCAGATGAGCGCACGTCGCAAGTCGCTGCAATTGACGGAGACCGATGTGGCAGACCTGCTCTTACTCTCCGTGGCGCAGGTGCGTGGCATCGAGCGTGGCGTGATACAGCCGTTCTACAACGAGGGGTTTTATCTCCGCGCCAGAGCCAAATACATCACGTTGCTGACGACGTATCCCACGCCCGCGAGACCGCCAGCATTGGCACCAATGCCAGACGGTGCCGAAGCACCGCGACTCACGTTCGGCGATGAACACCACGAATGACGACCCAATGCCGCTACTGTCGCTCCGCGTCCTACGGACGTGGGTGCTCCTACTCCCCGCACAAAGCCCACGAACACGCGGGCACCGCTGACCGCTGCGAGTTCTGCGGGTCCACGTCCTATGGGCGGGGCTGTTCCTATTCCCCGACGAAAGCGCATCGGCACGGGCAGGATGGGCGGAAGTGTCGCTGGTGCGGGAGTAGCTCGGTGGGGCGGGGGTGTTCGTATGCTCCGACAGGGACGCACGAACGCTGATGGCGCATCGTGACAACCGTCCAATGAAGGTCTGTGTGGTCTGTGGGCGTCCGTTCCAGTGGCGGAAGAAGTGGAAGACGGTCTGGGCTGAGGTCAAATACTGCTCCGAGCGGTGTCGGGGGCAACGGAACCGAGCGACTCCGACTACCGAGAAGCGGTAGGGCGCGCACTCCGATGGCTGCTACTTGGGCACCACCACACACACCGCAAACGGTCTCACCGTGGACTGGAGCACCCGCAGCAGGGTGTTCCAGTCCGCGCTCTCTCCAATACAACGTAGAACCGACCCCACCCCCAACCAACCCGTCTGGCGAACCTGTGGCGCGGTCTGGCGGGGTGACTGGCGGGTCGGCGCGGATGGCTGGCGAGGGCTTAACTGAGAGTTCGCCTATCGCGCAATCTGACAGCCACTGAAATCGACAATCCGTGCGTACTGCGTCGGTGGCACGCCTTGGCTACACCCGCTCGTCGTAACGGTCTTGCGCGTGCCTGCGGGTACTTGTCCACCGCTACACGTCAGCGTCGTCCATTGGGTGTAGCTGAAACTCTCCTGACCGCACTCAAACCGACTAGCGGAGTTCTCGCCGCTCCGTCCTGCCCACACGAAGCACATTCCATCACCGTAATCGACGGGAAACCTACTGGTATTGCCAGGTTCACCTGCGCACGCCGAGTCTTGCCAGAAGCCCACCGTGACGTAGCGCGTGGAGACGACGGGATTATTCGGAATAGACGCAGTGTTTGTGACGCTCGGCGCGCTTGGCGTCTGACTCTGCCCGCCACACGCTATGCTGCCCAGCGCGACCGCGACTCCTACGCACCAGCGACCCTTCTGCCAAAGACGCAAACTCATAGAGCATGATGGTAGTGCTGCTGCTCACAGCGTTGGTGTGATGAAAGTGTGAAGCAGTGGCGTCGTCCTTGGCGTGGTCTGGCGGGGGTCTGGCACGGACTTCCTATCGCGGGATCACCACACACACCGCAAACGGTCTCACCGTGGACTGGAGCACCCGCAGCAGGGTGTTCCAGTCCGCACTACTCTCCACGGCATAGATCGTTCCCTCCGCGAACAACGGGTTCTTCGTCGCAGCGATGAAGTCGGCTTCGGTCGTCATCGGCACATTCACCACGCTGTTCCCCTTCGGCACTTTCATCGCACACCCCCGTTCTTGGCAAGATCCCGCTGAACCCGTCGTTGCTGGTCTGCCAGTTCTGCTTGCTTGGCATTCAGCACACTACGCTTCGCCACCAGTTCCTGGCGCTTGGCGGTGGCGACGGCGTGCTTCGCTGTGGTCGTGCTCGGGTCGGTGGCTTCGGTCTTGTCCCACTTGGTAATCCCGTGCTTACGTAGAAGGTCGTCATCCAGTTGGGTATCCTGTTTCCGCGGAGACGCACCACACTCTTCAAGGACTCCCCCGTTGGCGCGGGTCTGGGGAGTCGTGTGGAGGGGGTGGGTGAGACGCTCTGGAACCTGCGAGGTCGTCGTCCTGGCGGGGTCTGGGTCTGGAGGCGGGTCTGTGCGACCCTCAACACTTGACTACTGGCTTGACTACCCCGAAAACACCAACGGGCGCGGTCGTGTGAGCGCGCCCGTAATCTTCTGACAACGTCACGAATGCACAGAGAATGGCGAACTCAGAGCTTCGTCATCGACAGCGTTGCCGTGCCCGTCGAATTTGTTGTGATGCTAAACGTGCCACTCGACGCAGAGGCGCTCGTGAGCGTTTGGTCGATCTTGATGGTGAGATTCTGCCCGCTCACCGTGCCACTCACGGTCCAAGTGTTCCCAGTCTTCGTGCCAGTAACTGAGATGTCAGCGTTACTTTCCACGAGCTTGACAGTCCCTGTCACTGTCTGCGTGGGGGCTGCGCTAGACGACGAAGTTTGCTGAGTGAGAGTGGCTCGGATGTTCAAGGTTCCGCCAAAGACTGTAGCGGATCCCGACCACGTCCCACTGATATTGGTGGAGAACGTGTTCTCAGACGGGGCTGTCGGTGTGCTGGTTGCTGCCTTTGAACACCCAGAAAACAGAGCCACACACACATTAGCGACGCTACATAGCATCCTCGAACGCTCATCAATCCTCCAGAGACCCTAAACCGAGCCCAAACGCTGTTAGCGAACGAACCAAAATCCAAATCGTAGCTAAATGTGAGAGCCGCCGTAAATACCGCAAGACAGGGATACGATCCATATGAATGGAAAACCGTTGGCGAAGTAGTAGCAGGCTCAAACCATTACAGACCGACCCGTTTGGCGCGGGTCTGGCGCGTCGTGTGGAGGGGGCGACGTCGCATCAGGCACTCAGAGAGCCTCTCGATTCGCACATCATCCGCACAGAAATAAAAAAGGCGCCCAAGTTAGGCGCCTTTGTCATACCGTCTGAATCAGCGTAAGCCACTGATTCTAAGGGTGGTGCGGAAGAAAGGACTCGAACCTTCACGCCCTTGCGGGCGCCAGCCCCTCAAGCTTCTAGTTTTGTCTGTAAGTTATTGTAAATAAACAGTTTAGTGTTTTATATTTACCGACTATTACCCGACTACTTATTGTCTTTTGAACGGGTTGCGCGTATCGTCTGCCACACCGACGATGACCTTTCGCAAACCACTCACTTCCAAGCTCAAAGCGAACCGCACGCTCGCCTCCATCTGTGATGGTCGTGTGCGCTTAGAACGACTCCCCAGCAGCGGCATCATCTCCGCTCGGGCTTGGATACAGGGGAAGGACATCCGCAAGAGCACAGGGGAACGGACGCTGACCGCCGCGAAGCGGGTGGCGACCGAGTGGTGGCAAGACCTGTCCGTCCGTGCCCGACGGGGCGAGCAGGTTCATTCCCCCACCTTTGCAGACTGTGCGACGAAGTTCCTGGCGAAGCGGGAACGGGATGCGGACGCAGGGCTCATTAGTGCGGGGCAGTATCGCAACCTGCGACAGAAAGCGGCGCTGCTCGCACCGCTCATCGGCAGCGTCAAGGTCGCGGATATTGACGACGACACGCTGGAGCGACTGCGGGCGAAGCGAGAGCGGGTCACGAACAAGCGGGGCGAGACGCTGACGAACGAGACGCTGAAGAAGGACTTCGTCTTCATCCATTCTGTGCTGACCTTCGCCCGAGACACGCTGAAGGTGCTGCCGTTCGTGCCGAAGACCCCGTCCTTTACGGGCACCAAAGCGTTGGTGCGTCGGGGGCGACCCTTCCTCACCGAAGCGGAATACAAGATGCTCCATCAGTTGGCGAAGTCGCAGGCGGAAGACCCAGACCTGAACCCCCGCGTGCGTCGGCAGCGACAGGAACTCTACTGGTTCATCCTCATCTGCGTCGGGGGCGCACTACGCGTGGGGGAAGCCGAAAGCATCCGTTGGTGCGACTGCGAGCTGGTGACGCTCAACAACGGCACAGAAGAGGGCGAACCCGCCGTGCGGATGCTGGTGTTGGGCAAGCACTCCACGGGCGGGAGACGCGAAGATGCGTATGTGTTGTTTGGCGGAGTCTATGCGTATCGGGAGATGCTGGCAGCACGACCCGAGACCGCGACGGAGACCGACCTGCTCTTCACGGAGAGTCATCGGGAAGGGATGAAGCGGTTACTCAAGGATGCGGGACTCTACGAATACCGTGACCCGAAGACAGGCAAGATGCTGACGCGGGACCGAAAATCGCTGCGACCCACGGGCATCACGCTTCGTTTGGATAAGGGCGACAACCTATCTCATAGGGATGTGGCGAAATGGGCAAGAACGAGTGTCCAAATGGTCGCGGACTTCTACGATCAAGCCCACCCTGCACAGGTGGCGGAACGGGTCGCGGGGTTTCGGCGGGGGTGAGCGTCCTCCCCGTTCTTCGTCGCCCGAGACGCACCGTCCCCACGCCTGGGCTCAAGCGTGGGCATCTAGCTGAGTAAGTAGTCCTACTCTATCGACCGCATCCCTCCCTGTGTAGCATCACGCCAGCGCAGGCGCATGACCAAGGGAGGAATAGCAAATGGCAGTATGTCCCACGTGTAGAACCGGCGGAGCTAACTGGAAATATTGTCAAGCTTGCTCACGATACTTTTGCGGCAACTGTATCCGCAAAGAGTTTCCGGGGATTGCCGGCAACAAGTGTCCATATTGCGGGACCCTAAAAGTCGTAACCAAGCAACCACAGTAAGGTGTGTCCGGGTCCTTCACCGCACCACACACACCGCAAATGGTCTGACCGTGGACTGGAGCATCCGTAGCAGGGTGTTCCAGTCCGCAGCACTCTCCACCGCATAGACCATCACCACAGCCGCGTGTCGGAATCGAGTATTGCTGCTCCGTCTCTGTAGCTCTGCCTGAGCTGGGCGCCGTTGTTCTCATGTGGCGTAACGGCTTCCAGGCGCCAGTCATGCGGCGTCGGTCTTGAGTTCCAGTCGGCGACGTCGTTTTGCTGGCGGTCTCCGCGACTGGAAACCATTACACACGACCCGTTTGGCGCGGGTCTGGGGAGTCGTGTGGAGGGGGTGGGTGAGACGCTCTGGAACCTGCGGGTCGTCGTCCTGGCGGGGTCTTGGACGGTCTGGCAGTGGGTCTGGGCGACCCTCGAAACCCGACTACTTACCCGACTACCCCAAAAACACCAACGGGCGCTCTCTTTTGGAGAGCACCCGTAAGTGCTTGCTTTTATTGGCTTTATTTGGTGCGGAAGAAAGGACTCGAACCTTCACGCCCTTGCGGGCGCCAGCCCCTCAAGCTGGTGCGTCTGCCAATTCC